>NZ_JAMBOC010000001.1:1500000-1800000 GCF_023715405.1 Solibacillus isronensis | reverse complement strand
GCGATGCACATTTTTTTCAGGTGACAGCGACAAATCCGCAAACAGAATTAAAAGTAGTAACTGGACCGATGTCGCAATCAATGACAGCCGGCCAGCAGATGTCCCAGCTGCTTGAAACAATGAATTTGCCGAAATCGAGTGAAATGCAGCAAGTACTTTCGCATTTTATGAAAGCCCAGTTACCCCTTGCAAAAGAACAGCTCATAGCCGCGGAAAGCTGGATGAAAAACTTGCCTGCAGGAGTAGATAAGAATAATGCACTTCACGCACTGCAGCGAATGGTGGAGCTGAAAATGCCTTTTACAAATACCGTATTTCAAGCATTGACTCAAGGAATCAAAACAGATGGCATGTCGGCAAATTTAGCCAATTTGGCGCAGCTCTTGGCATCTCAATCTGGAGGGAATGAAACGATCAAATCATCGCTATTACAGCAAATTGACCAGCTGGCAAAGCCGTTGAACAATGAAACAGGCGGTATCCTCCTTGCAAGGGCGACTCAAAATTTACTGGATAATAATTCATCGATTGCATCGAAACTTCAATCGCTGACGGTATTAAAAGAAGCGGGTATTTTACCGCAAAATGCAACTTTGCAAAATTGGCAAACGGTAAATCAGCAAGGAAACCAACAGACGATGAATCCATTACAGGCTGCTGCAACACCGCTGTTAAAAGGGGCGGGCCAAATGCTGCAGCAGCTCGGGCAAACGAACCCTGAACAAATAAAACCGATGTTAGAGCAAGTAAAAGCATGGATTAGTAATGAAAGCTTATTAACGTCAACGCAAAAGCAGCAACTACAGCAATTACTGTCACGTTTTGAACAGATTCCGGCTTCAAAGCCAGCTGTTGAAGTATTGGTAAATCAACTACGGCAGCAACTGACAAACGCATACAGTGAAAATGTAACGACGCGATTATTTATGCAAAATGATCAAGGGCTGTCCGCGAAGGATCAATTGCTCACGTTACTGAAGCCAGAGACAAATTTACCGATTGCCGATCAGCTGTTGCGCAATTTAGTGAAAGTGACGGCTGACAGTCCGCAGCCTGTGATGCAAAGTGCGCTCACACAAGCAGAAGGTCAAGTACAGGCTGCGGTTGATAGTCGTGCGATGGAACAGGCAATAAAGACTGTCTTAAAAGGGCTTGGCGTCAGCTATGAGGCGGCGCTGGCGAATAAGGCAGGGGATATACAGGCAATTGCCCAACAAATAAAGCCGCAATTATTAGCGCTACTTCAAGATGTCCAAACACCGGTTGCAATAAAGGATGCCGCTGAAATGGTGATGGCCAGACTAAATGGGATGCAGCTCAATTCAGGGGAAAACGGACATCAGCATCAGCTTGTCATGCAAGTGCCGTTGGATTTCTTCGGCAAGAAAATGGATGCCACATTGCAATGGAATGGTCGTATGAAAGATGATGGTAAAATTGATGCCAATTTTGCCCGCATTCTATTTTATTTAAATATGGAAACCTTGCAACAGACTGTAATCGATATGCAAGTACAAAACCGTGTCGTCACAATTAATATATATAATGATATGCCAAATTTAGATTCGTTGGCGACTTCCCTGAAAGGAACGTTAAAGGCAGGGTTGCTGGAAAAAGACTATACATTATCCGGACTGTTTATCAAACCTTTTGGAGAACAAGCAGGAAAAACTGTCACAAAACTGTCAAATCAGCAAGAAGACGAGCAAGGAGGGGTAGATATCCGCGTATGACCGAAAAAAAATATATACGAAAAGAAGCGATCGCCCTTTCCTATGATCCGCAGAAAAGCAGTGGTCCGACAGTTGTCGCGAAAGGAAAAGGGAAAATTGCGGAAAATATATTAGAAAAAGCAGCAATGCATGAAGTACCTGTTTATGAAGACCCCAACTTGGTGGAACTGTTGGGCCAGCTTGATTTGAACACATCCATCCCGGAAGAACTTTACCAAGCAGTGGCCGAAGTTTTTGCCTTTATTTATCATTTGGACGAAAAGCAGAAGTTAACTTCTAAAAATAAATAACCGGTATTTTATTATTTTTATGTAGAGTATATCTTTCGGAAAATTAGAAAATATCTATACAAAGAATATTTTGACATAAAGCAAACTAAAAATTGCTTGTGTGACAAATATAGACATTGTCTGAATAATTGTATAAAATAGATTATGTTAGTAGAATAATTTCCAAATGTCCGATGGGAGGATGTATCATGAATATCCATGAGTATCAAGGGAAAGAGATATTAAGACAATACGGTGTAGCGGTTCCAAGAGGAAGTGTCGCGTTTTCACCAGACGAAGCAGTAAAAGCAGCAAAAGAGCTTGGATCAAACGTAACAGTAGTAAAAGCACAAATTCATGCAGGGGGCCGCGGTAAAGCGGGGGGCGTTAAAATTGCAAAAAACCTCGATGAAGTTCGCTCTTTCTCTAAAGAATTGTTAGGCAAAATTTTAGTAACTCACCAAACAGGTCCAGACGGTAAAGAAGTAAAACGTCTTTATATAGAAGAAGGTTCGGACATTAAAAAAGAGTATTACTTAAGTTTAGTATTAGACCGTGCAACTTCTAGTGTAGTAATGATGGGTTCTGAAGAAGGTGGTATGGATATCGAAGAGGTAGCCGAGACTAATCCGGAAAAAATCTTCAAAGAAGTGATTGACCCGGTTACAGGATTAAATGCTTTCCAGGCGCGTCGTATGGCGTTCAATATGAATATCCCTGCTAAGCTAGTAAATAAAGCAGTAGGGTTAATGCTTGGTATTTACAAAGCATTTATCGATAAAGATGCATCTACAGTAGAAATCAACCCGCTAGTTGTAACTGGTGATGACCAGGTAGTGGCGCTTGATGCAAAATTCAACTTTGATGCAAACGCTTTATATCGTCATAAAGATATCGTAGAATTACGCGATTTCGATGAAGAAGATCCAAAAGAAATTGAAGCATCTAAATATGATTTAAGTTATATTTCGTTAGACGGCAATATCGGCTGTATGGTAAATGGTGCAGGTCTTGCTATGGCGACGATGGATACGATTAGTTACTACGGCGGATCACCCGCAAACTTCCTTGACGTTGGGGGCGGTGCAACAGCTGAAAAAGTAACAGAAGCTTTTAAAATTATTTTATCAGACAAAAATGTAAAAGGAATTTTCGTTAACATTTTTGGTGGAATCATGAAGTGCGACATCATTGCAAGTGGTGTTATCACGGCTGCAAAAGAAGTCGGTTTGGCAGTTCCATTAGTAGTACGTTTGGAAGGGACTAACGTAGAGCTAGGTAAAAAGATGTTAAATGAATCTGGTTTAAACATTGTGGCAGCTGACTCAATGGCGGACGGCGCACAAAAAATCGTGAAATTAGTTGAAGCTGAAGGCGGGGTAACGGCATGAGTGTGTTCATTAATCAAGAGACAAAAGTAATCGTACAAGGGATTACTGGGGAAACAGCCCTTTTCCATACAAAACAAATGCTTGAATACGGAACGAAAATCGTTGCAGGGGTAACACCAGGTAAAGGTGGCCTTGAAATCGAAGGTGTTCCTGTATTCAATACAGTACAAGAAGCAGTCGATGCGACAGGTGCAAATGTATCTGTTATTTACGTACCGGCACCATTTGCGGCTGATGCTATTATTGAAGCAGTTGATTCGGATTTGGATATGACGATTTGTATTACTGAACATATTCCGGTACTTGATATGGTTAAAGTAAAGCGCTATATGGAAGGCAAGAAAACACGTTTAGTTGGTCCAAACTGTCCGGGTGTTATTACTGCTGATGAGTGTAAAATCGGTATCATGCCAGGCTACATTCATACAAAAGGACATGTAGGCGTAGTTTCACGTTCTGGTACATTAACTTATGAAGCGGTACACCAACTGACTCAGGCAGGTATTGGTCAAACAACGGCGGTAGGAATCGGGGGAGACCCGGTAAATGGGACAAACTTTATCGATTGCTTAAAAGCATTCAATGAAGACCCGGAAACTTATGCGGTTGTCATGATTGGTGAAATTGGTGGTACAGCGGAAGAAGAAGCTGCTGAATGGATCCAGGAAAACATGAATAAACCGGTAGTAGGCTTTATCGGTGGCCAAACAGCTCCTCCAGGAAAGCGTATGGGTCACGCAGGTGCCATTATTTCCGGCGGTAAAGGAACAGCTGCAGAGAAAATCAAAGCAATGAATGCAGCGGGTATTGAAGTAGCTCCGACGCCTTCTGTAATCGGTGAAACACTGATTAAAGTAATCCAAGAAAAAGGCTTGTACGAAGCTTGTAAAACACATTAAAATGGAAGATGTAGCGGTCGCCTCGCTACATCTTTTTCATATGTCTCCATATATTAGGTTCCATAAACGGGTTATGAGCCCGAATTCATTGGCTACACTATGTTTTACACAATGCTTACCTCACAATTAAAAACTGCGGTCATCTGAATTTCTTCTATTAAAAAGGAGTGTCGAAATGACCAACCCAATAAATGAACAATTATTGAAACTGCATTATATTCTTCCCCTCTCCTGGAAAAAAGTCCGAAATTTTATGAAAATTACAGATGATTTCGACGAAATATTGCATATTTCGCCAAAATTTTTAGCGGTCCAGCTAAATATAAAAGAAGAAAAAGCCTCACAGCTCATAAAATATTATAAAGAGCTCATACCAAGGTCGATGGCAACTTATTATGGCCAACATAATATAACGGCCATTCCCTATACGAATCCTTTATATCCGGAACGCTTAAAACAACTGTTCGATGCACCTGCTGTTATTTATGCTAAAGGTGATATTCAGTTACTGAACAGACCGAAAATGCTTGCGGTCATCGGTTCAAGGGCAGCGACTAGCTATAGTGAGGACGCGTTGAATTTCATTGTTCCCCCGCTAATTCGTGAGCAATATGTTATAGTGAGCGGTCTTGCAAAAGGAGCAGACCGACTTGCACATGAAGCAACAATCCGATATGGTGGAAAGACAATAGGTGTTTTAGGCCATGGCTTTTTCCATAGTTATCCGCCTCAAAATAAAGAGCTAAATGCATTTATGGCACATGAGCATTTACTTGTAACAGAATATCCACCCTATGTCGGTGTGCAAAAATGGCATTTCCCTGCACGAAATCGTATTATTAGCGGATTGAGCGAAGCGCTGGTCGTTACGGAAGCCGCACTGAAAAGCGGAACACTTATAACAACGGAGCTTGCTCTTGAACAAGGAAAAGATGTTTTTGCAGTGCCGGGAAATATTTTTAGCGAGCAGTCAAGAGGGACAAATAAATTAATAAAAGAAGGCGCAATTCCAGTGTGGGATGGCTTTCAAATCTTAGAGGAAATCCAATTGTTTTCAAAATCACGTTGAAAAAAAGTTGCAATATTAGCCAATCTGTTATACATTTTGCAACAGGAAAAGCTTTGACAAACATGGACAGCTTCATGTGAGTGAATATAAGAAAAATAACTATACCTCTATAAGGAGGACAACAGATGGCAGATTATTTAGTAATTGTTGAATCACCTGCAAAGGCGAAAACAATTGAACGATATTTAGGAAAAAAATACAAAGTAAAAGCTTCGATTGGACATGTACGTGATTTACCACGTAGTCAAATGGGAATCGATACCGAAAATAACTATGATCCAAAATATATTACGATTCGCGGTAAAGGTCCTGTACTTCAGGAACTGAAAACAGCGGCAAAAAAAGTGAAAAAGATTTATCTCGCAGCCGATCCAGACCGTGAAGGGGAAGCAATTGCCTGGCATTTAGCCACTGCTTTAAACGTTGATATTAATTCAGATTGCCGGGTCGTATTTAACGAGATTACGAAAGAAGCAATTTTAGAGAGCTTCAAGCACCCGCGTCCAATTAATATGGATTTAGTCGATGCACAGCAAGCACGTCGTATTTTAGACCGTCTAGTAGGCTACAATATTAGTCCGATCCTTTGGAAAAAGGTTAAGAAGGGCTTGTCGGCAGGACGTGTACAATCTGTTTCATTGCGTTTGATTATTGACCGTGAAAATGAAATTAAAAACTTCGAGCCGGAAGAATACTGGTCGATCGAAGCAAGCTTCGAGAAAAACAAAAAGCAATTCGATGCCTTTTATTACGGAAACGGCAAAGAAAAAATTAAATTAACAAATGAACAACAAGTAAAAGATATTTTAAAAGGTGTAAAAGGCTCAGAGTTTGAAGTGATGAATGTTGTAAAAAAAGAACGGAAACGCAATGCGTCTCCGGCTTTCACGACTTCTTCACTTCAACAGGAAGCTGCACGTAAGTTAAACTTCCGCGCTAAGAAGACAATGATGCTTGCACAGCAGCTTTATGAAGGTATTGAGCTAAGCAAAAAAGAGGGTGCTGTCGGATTAATTACGTATATGCGTACCGATTCAACGCGTATTTCTGATACAGCAAAAACAGAGGCTAAGTCATATATCGAAACAAAATACGGCAAAGATTTCATTGCCGGAGAGCAAAAGCAGGCGAAAGCGAAGGCAAATGCACAAGATGCCCATGAAGCGATTCGCCCAACGAGTGCAATGCGTACACCAGAGGAGCTCAAAGCTATTTTAAGCCGTGACCAGCTGCGATTGTATCGTTTAATTTGGGAGCGCTTTATCGCAAGTCAAATGGCACCAGCTGTACTTGATACCGTGACAGTTGATTTGCAAAACAATGATGTATTATTCCGTGCGAATGGTTCTCAAGTGAAATTTGCCGGGTTTATGAAGCTTTATATTGAAGGCACAGACGATCAGGAAGAAGAAACAAATAAGCTTTTACCTGAAATGGAAATCGGAGATAAAGTAAAGTCGCTTGAAATCGAACCGAAGCAGCACTTCACTCAGCCACCTCCTCGCTATTCAGAAGCGCGTCTAGTAAAGACATTGGAAGAGTTAGGCATAGGCCGTCCATCGACATATGCCCCAACACTGGATACTATCCAAAAGCGCGGTTATGTGCAGCTAGATGCGAAACGCTTTGTGCCGACTGAACTCGGAGAAATCGTTCATCAGGCAACATTGGAATTTTTCCCGGAAATCATCAACATTGAATTTACCGCACAGATGGAGCACAATCTTGATGAAATTGAAGAAGGCATTACACAATGGGTAAATGTCATCGATGAATTTTACAAAGACTTTGAACCACGGGTGAAATATGCGGATGAAGTAATGGAAAAAATCGAAATTAAAGATGAGCCAGCTGGAGAAGACTGCGAAAAATGCGGTGCGCCAATGGTATTCAAGCTTGGACGTTACGGTAAATTTATGGCTTGTTCAAACTTCCCGGATTGCCGCAACACAAAAGCGATTGTAAAACCGATCGATGTTAAATGTCCTTCATGTGAGACAGGTGAAATTGTTGAGCGTAAATCCAAAACAAAGCGCATTTTTTACGGATGCAATCAGTATCCGGAATGTGACTTCGTATCATGGGATAAGCCGATTAGTAGACCTTGTCCGAAATGTAGTGCATTATTAGTGGAGAAGAAATTGAAAAAAGGTGTTCAAATTCAGTGTACAAACAGTGAATGTGATTATGAAGAAACACCGTCACAATAAAATGAAGAGGTAACAAAAATGACACAACAAGTAGTAAATGTAATTGGTGCAGGTTTAGCCGGTTCAGAAGCAGCTTGGCAAATTGCGAAGCGCGGTGTGAACGTACGTTTATATGAAATGCGCCCAGTAAAGCAAACACCAGCACATCATACAGATAAATTCGCTGAGCTAGTATGCTCAAACTCTTTACGTGCAAACGGACTGACAAATGCTGTTGGTGTAATTAAAGAAGAAATGCGTAAATTGGACTCTGTTATTATTGCAGCTGCAGACAATAGCTCTGTACCTGCAGGCGGTGCTTTAGCAGTAGACCGTCATGAATTTGCTGGTATCGTAACAGAAAAAGTGAAAAACCACCCATTAATCGAGGTAATCAATGAAGAGGTAACTGAAATTCCGGAAGGCATTACAGTAATCGCAACAGGTCCATTAACTTCTGAAGCGTTGGCAAAACAAATTCAGGGCCTTACAGGAGAAGACTATTTGTACTTCTATGATGCGGCAGCGCCGATCATTGAAAAAGATTCAATCAATATGGATAAAGTATACTTGAAATCACGTTATGACAAAGGTGAAGCGGCATACTTGAACTGTCCGATGACAAAAGAAGAATTCAATGCTTTCCGTGAAGCACTTATAACAGCGGAATGTGCACCTTTAAAAGAATTCGAAAAAGAAAAGTATTTCGAAGGGTGTATGCCAATTGAAGTAATGGCAGCACGCGGCGAAAAGACAATGACATTTGGACCGATGAAGCCGGTTGGTCTGGAAGATCCGAAAACGGATAAACGTCCATATGCTGTTGTTCAGTTACGACAAGATGATGCAGCGGGAACACTTTATAATTTAGTAGGTTTCCAAACACATTTAAAATGGCCAGAACAAAAGCGTGTATTCTCGATGATTCCTGGTTTAGAGAACTTGGAAATTGTACGCTACGGCGTAATGCACCGTAATACATTTATCAATTCACCAAAAGTGCTGACACAGACATATCAGTTGAAAGCACGTCCGAACCTTTTCTTCGCAGGTCAAATGACAGGTGTTGAAGGTTATGTAGAATCAGCCGGAAGTGGTCTGATTGCTGGGATTAATGCAGCACGTATGGCTTTAGGTCAAGAATTGCTTTACTTCCCTCATGAAACAGCATTAGGTGCAATGGCTCGATACATTACACATACAGATGCGAAAAATTTCCAGCCGATGAACGTGAATTTCGGAATTTTCCCTGAACTTGGCGAGCGCGTCAAATCAAAGCCGGAGCGTGCTGAACGCCATGCTAACCGTGCATTAGAATCAATTCGGAATTTTATTAATAATCAGGCAATTTAATTGCGGAAAGCCCTTAAAGACTGTTATACTTTAGGGGCTTTTAATTTTGCGGTGATTATTGTTATAAATGGCTATAAAAATAAGTATTACTTGACATGATATTGCGAAATTTGTCGAATAATACAAAGAAGTTGAATAACTCCAGCAAATTTTACTTGAAAAGTATTCACAATAGGTATAGTGTCAATATGTGTGTTTTTTTAGTAGGAAAATAAACATATTTATTCATACAACATCATTTCTCTTTTGTAATAACAGGGGGTATACACGATGGATGAAAACTTGCAAAGTCAGCTTGACCAATTTATTCGCTACGTGCAACTAGAAAAAAACTTTTCCCTACATACTGTCCGCGAATATACTTCTGATTTAGAAGAATTTTTTGCATTTTTGCATGCTGAAGGTATACAAAAAATTACAGAAGTTGAGTATATCCATGCACGTCTATATGTAACAAAGCTTTATGATGAACAAAAAGCAAGGACTTCAATTTCCAGGAAAATCTCATCGATCCGTTCTTTTTTCCGTTTTTTAAATCGAGAACAGAATATTGATGATGCTCCGTTTCGTTCACTTTATCATCCGAAAAAGGAAGAGCGATTACCGAGCTTTTTTTATGAAGAAGAATTGAAGGAACTATTCGAGAAAAATGAAGGCGATGAGCCGATTCAAATTCGTAATATGGCACTGTTGGAACTTCTTTATGCGACTGGAATGCGTGTAAGCGAGTGTGTCAGTCTTGAACTGACAGATATCGATTTTCATTACAATATCGTCCGCGTAATGGGGAAAGGACGAAAAGAGCGGATTATTCCGTTCGGTCAATATGCGCATGATGCACTTATACGTTATATAGATCGAGTACGTCCGACATTAATGAAGAAGGAAAATCATCAGAAAGTTTTTGTCAATATGCGCGGTGGCGAACTTACTACCCGTGGTGTGCGTTATATATTAAGTGAGATGATTGAAAATGCCAGTATGCATACGAAAATTTATCCACATATGTTGCGACACACATTTGCTACGCATTTATTGAATAATGGGGCAGATATGCGTACAGTCCAGGAACTACTTGGGCACGCTAATTTATCTTCAACTCAAATTTATACTCATGTAACGAAGGAAGCTTTAAGAAAGACATATATGAATAGTCATCCGCGAGCATAGTTAAGGAGGAAATAAAGAATGGGTCAAATTCATGCGACAACGATTTTCGCTATTCACCACAACGGTGAATGTGCAATGGCCGGGGATGGTCAAGTAACATTGGGAAATGCAGTTGTAATGAAGCATACGGCACGTAAGGTCAGACGTCTGTTTAATGGGAAAGTACTGGCAGGTTTCGCAGGTTCTGTTGCGGATGCTTTTACATTATTCGAAATGTTTGAGGCAAAACTGAATGAATATAATGGTAACCTGCAAAGGGCTGCAGTAGAAGTAGCAAAGCAATGGCGTGGGGATAAAATGCTCCGTCAATTGGAAGCGATGCTGCTTGTAATGGATAAATCAACATTGCTTCTTGTCTCAGGGACAGGTGAAGTAATTGAGCCGGATGATGGCATTTTAGCAATTGGTTCAGGTGGGAACTATGCATTATCAGCTGGCAGAGCATTAAAAAAACATGCGGGCGATCGTTTATCGGCAAAAGAAATTGCAGAGGCTGCGCTGACGACCGCTGCGGATATTTGTGTGTTTACAAACCATAATATTATCTTGGAGGTATTATAATGACTTCGATCAATTTAACACCAAGACAAATTACGGAACAATTAAACCGTCATATTGTTGGTCAGGAAACAGCAAAACGTGCAGTTGCAGTTGCGCTGCGTAACCGGTACCGCCGCTCTTTATTAAGCGAAGAATTAAAAACAGAAGTAATTCCGAAAAATATTTTAATGATTGGACCTACTGGTGTAGGTAAAACAGAAATTGCACGCAGAATTGCAAAACTGACAAATGCTCCGTTTATTAAAGTGGAAGCGACAAAGTTCACGGAAGTTGGTTATGTTGGGCGTGATGTCGAGTCAATGGTGCGCGATTTGGTAGAAGCTTCTCGTCGCCTTGTGAAAGACGAAATGTTCGAAAGAGTAAAGGATCAGGCAGAGCGCAATGCAAATGATGTACTTGTTAAATTACTTGTACCTTCAAAAGTAAGAGAAAAGCTTACGCAAAATCCTTTTGAAATGCTATTCGGTCAAAAAGAGTCGTCTCAAGAAGAAACTGCTAACCAGGATGAACCGGAAATTCGTACACGACGCGCGCAAATTGCCCAAGATTTAAAAGACGGAAAATTAGAAGAGCAATGGGTAACAATAGAAGTAACCGAAAATACTCCATCTCTTTTTGATGCAATGCCAGGTATGAATATGGATAATGCAAACGGTATGCAAGATATGCTTTCTAATTTAATGCCGAAAAAGACGAAAAAGCGCAAAGTCCAAGTAAAGGATGCGCGTCGTTTATTAACGCAAGAAGAAGCAAATAAGCTGATCGATACAGATGCGTTGTCTAGTGAAGCAATTCAACGGGCAGAGCAGGCCGGCATTATTTTTATTGATGAAATCGATAAAATTGCAAGCAAAGGTTCTTCATCGGCAGAAGTTTCCCGCGAAGGCGTTCAGCGTGACATATTACCGATTGTGGAAGGATCCACAGTTACGACAAAATACGGCACTGTTAAAACTGACTATATGCTCTTTATTGCAGCAGGTGCTTTCCATATATCAAAACCGAGCGATCTTATTCCTGAATTGCAAGGGCGATTCCCGATTCGTGTTGAACTTGAAAAATTGACGAAGGATGATTTTGTTCGTATTTTGAAAGAACCAGATCAATCGTTAATATTGCAATATAAAGCATTGCTTGAAACAGAAGGTGTTACGCTGAACTTTACGGACGAAGCGATTGAACGCATAGCGGAAATTGCAACAGAAGTAAATCAGGAGACGGATAACATCGGTGCACGCCGACTGCACACAATTTTAGAACGATTGCTTGAGGAGCTTTCCTATGAAGCATCGGAAATTGCGCCGGCACATATCGACATTACACCGAACTATGTCGATCAAAAATTGGCGAATATAGTAAAAAACAAAGATTTATCGCAATTTATTCTTTAAGTACAAGTTGAATTAGTATCTTTAAATTGTAAAAACCTTTAGAATATTAAGTGAATTAAAACGTTCCGTAGGAGGAAACAGAAATGAATTTATTAACAAAAACACGAAAAATCAATGCAATGTTACAAGCATCTGCTGGTAAACCAGTTAACTTTAAAGAGATGGCTAATACTTTAGGTGATATTATCGAAAGTAACGTATTTATCGTAAGCCGTAAAGGTAAATTGCTTGGCATTTCAATTCACCAACAAATCGAGAATGAGCGTATTAAGAAAATGTTCGAAGAGCGCCAATTCCCTGAAGAATATACACAAAACTTATTCAATATTACAGAAACATCTTCAAACTTAGATGTTAACAATGAGCACACTGCATTCCCAGTGGAAAATAAAGACCTGTTTGCATCTGGTTTAACTACTATTGTACCGATTATCGGTGGCGGTGAGCGCTTAGGTACATTAATGTTAGCGCGTATTAGTGATCAGTTTGAAGATGATGATCTTATTTTAGCTGAATATGGTGCTACAGTAGTAGGTATGGAAATTTTACGTGAAAAATCTGAAGAGATTGAAGAAGAAGCACGTTCTAAAGCAGTAGTTCAAATGGCGATTAATTCATTATCTTATTCTGAGCTTGAAGCAATCGAGCATATCTTCGAAGAATTAGATGGCAATGAAGGTTTACTAGTTGCTTCGAAAATTGCTGACCGTGTTGGTATTACACGTTCGGTTATCGTAAACGCATTACGTAAACTGGAGTCTGCTGGTGTAATTGAATCACGTTCATTAGGTATGAAAGGAACATATATTAAAGTATTAAACGATAAGTTCCTGAACGCTTTAGCAGAAATTAAAATGAAATAAATCATATTCATGCACAGCAAGGAGGATTTTTCTCCTTGCTGTTTTTTTATTTTTTTTAAGGAAAGGAAGAAAATTGTCGAATAAAAATACTCTAAACGAGAAATTTTTTTAAATTAATTGTATAATTAGGTATATCGTCGTTGTCGACTAAAATAAATAAATATCTTTTATACCTAAATGGTGATAAAATTTGTATGACAAACGATTTGTTACAAAATTATGAAATGTAATTATATAAATACTAATACAAAGGGATTTAATGTATGATGTTTAAGGAAATAAATAGTATTTCAGTAAACTAAAAATTTTGAGGTTAAGATTTATATATTAAATTTCTGTTAGATAAAGTATATATATAGGTCTTAATAGTCTTATGAAATTTAATGTCGAAAAATATTTGGACTAATATATTGATAACTGTTAATTTTTACAAGTAAAAATAGCCCTTTTTGACTATTCGAAAGGGTCAAAAGTCGATAGACACTAAGGTTTAATCTAATTACAATTGTATTATTAAGTTTTTGTGCGCAAATTTTAGCGAAATATGAATGAGGTGAGAATTTTGGATTTATTTGGCGGGACAATAAGTAGCCTGGAAAAGGGACTTTCCTATGCAACTTTGAAAAATAAAGCAATTACACAAAACATAGCGAATGTTGATACACCGAATTATAAAACTAAAGAAGTTAGCTTCAAAGACGTATTAAATGATGCAAAGCAAGCAACGATTCCTGCGTATCGCACAGATGCGAGGCATTATGATTTTGAAATTAATATTGGGAGCAACGGTGTGTATTCGAATGAAAACTTCCGCAGCAGAGCAAATGGAAATGCTGTAAATATGGATGCTGAACAAGCAAAGCTGGCTGAAAATACAATTTATTATAATGCGCTTATAGATCGTGTCAGCAGTAAATTTTCAACATTGAATAATGTTGTAAAAGGAGGAAGATAGTAATGTCCATTTTTCATAGCATGAATACGACAGCTTCTGCATTAACGTCACAGCGATTACGAATGGATGTAATTTCCTCTAACATTGCCAATGTCGATACAACGCGAGCGAAGCAGGTAAATGGTGAATGGGAGCCATACCGAAAAAAATCTGTCACATTAAAAGAGCAGCAAGGTCAATTTTCCAACTTTTTAAATATGGCGATTGGAAAATCGGAAAAAGACGGTGTTGGTAACGGTGTTAAAGTAAGTTCTATTAAAGAAGATACAGAAACCCCTTTTAAATTAGTTTATGATCCATCACATCCCGATGCGAATGCAGAAGGATATGTTCAAATGTCGAATGTTGACGTATTAAAGGAAATGGTTGATCTCATTTCAGCAAGCCGCTCTTATGAAGCGAATATTACTGCTTTTAATGCAAACAAGAACATGTTAACAAAAGCATTAGAAATCGGGAAGGGATGATATTTAAATGGCGATTAATCCAATAACATTCATGTCCCCTGCACAATCTGTGAATGAAGTAAATGTTCAGAATCAACTGACTCCTGCAAATGCGCAACAGCAATTTGCAGACACATTAAAAGAAGCGATTGCAAGTGTCAATGAACATCAAAAAACATCAGATACAATGACACAAAAATTAATTAACGGTGGAGATGTTGATTTATTTGAAGTGATGATTGCTGCTCAAAAAGCAAGTGTTACTTTAAACACAACAATTGAAGTTCGTAATAAAGCTGTGGAAGCTTATCAAGAAATTATGCGTATGAGTGTGTAATGATTTGAAAAACGACTGAATAATTGTTGGGCATTCACTTTAAGCGGAGGATTCATAATGAATGAACGACTTACAAAAATTAAAAGCGACTCAACCGGTTTCTGGAAAAGTCGCACTAAAAACCAAAAAGGTGCATTAATCGGTGCGTTTGCTGCTGTCATTGCAATTGCAGCGGTAATTACGTATTTCTCAACGCGTACGACAATGGCTCCGTTATTTCCGGAAATGTCACAAGCTGAAGTAGGGAGAATTACGGAAGTGCTTACTTCCCAAGGTGTAAAATACGAAGTGGCAAACGGCGGGACAGTAATATTAGTGCCGGAAAATCAAGTACAGGACTTACAAGTGTCATTAGCAGCCCAGGGTTATCCTGATTCTGGGGAAATTGACACGTCTTTTTTTACTTCTAACGCAGGCTTTGGGATGACCGACAATGAATTTAACGTAATTAAGCAAGCGACGATCGAAACGGATCTGGCGAATTTAGTTCGTAAGTTTGAAGGAGTCAAAGATGCGAGTGTCATGATTACTTTACCTGAAGAAGGTGTCTTTCTTAAAGATGCCAAAGGTGAAGCACAGGCTGCAATTGTGTTGGATACAGCACCTGGACACAAATTCTCGGACGATCAAATTAAAGGATTATTTAATTTAGTATCGATGAGTATTCCGAATTTACCTAAAGAAAATATCACGATCATGAATCAGTATTCTGAGTATTATGATCTCGCTTCAGCGGAAAGCGGTGGCGGCGGAATCGATTCAGTTACTGGACAAATGGAAGTGAAGAAAACGATTGAGCGTGATTTGCAGCGCCAAGTGCAGCAAATGCTAGGTACGTTAATCGGTCAGGATAAAGTCGTAGTAAATGTATCGGCTGATATTGACTTTAAAAAAGAAAATCGCGAAGAAAATTTAATCCGACCTGTTGATGAGGAAAATATGGAGGGTATTGAAATAAGTGCCCAACGTATTACAGAAACATACACAGGCGGTGCTGCAGGAGCTGCAGAAGGTACTACTGAAGCCGGAAGTGTAACTGATAACTTTGTAGATTATGTAGAAGGAACAAACGGTGATGGCGATTATGAACGAGTAGAAGAGACGATTAACAATGATGTTAACCGTATCCGCCGTGAAATCCAGGAAAGTCCTTACAAAATTCGTAATTTAGGTATTCAAGTAATGGTAGATCCTCCAAATGCAGAAGAAGGGTTCGATCAAGGTGTTCGTACCGATATTGAACAAATTTTATCGACAATTGTCCGTACATCGATTGATCAAGAAGCTGCCGGTAACCTGACAGACGAAGATATTGCAAATCGTATTGTCGTGTCTGTACAGCAATTCCAAGGAAATGATACAGCGGAAGATCAGCCGCAATCGGTAATTCCTTGGTGGGTATGGGTAATTGGCGGTATATTAGTTGTTGCAATTATATTACTTGTCATTAATGTTCTTCGTGCACGCCGACGTAAGCAAGATGAAGAAGAGCTGGAAATTTTAGAACAGCAACAGCAGTTAATTGAAATAGAAGATATTTCCGAAGAAAAAGAAACTGAAGCGACTGTACGCCGTAAGCAATTAGAAAAAATGGCCAAAGATAAGCCGGAAGATTTTGCGAAATTATTGCGTAGCTGGATTGCTGAAGACTAATAGGAGGTTCCGCTGTGTCCAAGAAAGATAAAGATCTATCAGGAAAGCAAAAGGCTGCTTTACTGTTAATTTCTCTAGGACCGGAAGTTTCGGCTTCTGTATATAAGCATTTAAGTGAAGAGGAAATTGAACGTCTGACACTGGAAATTTCGAGTGTGAAAAGGGTGGAATCGACAGTCAAAGAAGAAATTATAGAAGAATTTCATCAGATTGCACTCGCGCAGGACTATATTACGCAAGGCGGTATAGGATATGCGAAGACGGTACTGGAGAAAGCATTAGGTGCTGAACAGGCACAGGCGATATTAAATCGTTTAACCTCTTCCTTACAAGTAAGACCATTTGATTTTGCTAGAAAAGCAGATCCGGCACAAATTTTCAACTTTATCCAAAATGAACATCCTCAAACAATTGCTCTTATTCTATCTTATTTAGAACCAGGGCAAGCAGGGGTTATTCTATCTTCGTTACCACAGGAAGTACAAGCGGATATTGCGAAGCGTATTGCAATTATGGAATCGACGTCTCCGGAAGTCATTAGCGAAATTGAGTCCGTATTAGAGCGAAAACTATCATCTACTGTGACACAGGATTACACAGAAACAGGCGGTGTAGATGCGGTCGTGGAAGTATTGAATGGTGTGGACCGACAAACTGAGAAAACGATTCTGGATGCACTTGAAATTCAAGATCCGGAACTAGCCGAAGAAATTAAAAAGCGCATGTTTGTGTTTGAAGATATCGTTACACTCGATAATCGTTCAATCCAGCGTGTTATTCGTGACTGTGAAAACGAAGACTTATTATTATCGATGAAAGTCTCTTCAGAAGAGGTAAAAGAAATTATTTTCCGCAATATGTCACAACGTATGGCGGATACATTCCGAGAAGAAATGGATATTATGGGTCCTGTGCGCTTACGTGATGTAGAAGAAGCGCAGTCTCGAATTGTAGCAGTTATCCGACGTTTAGAAGATGCAGGTGAAATTATTATCGCACGTGGCGGAGGAGATGATGTAATTGTCTAAAATCATCCGTTCAACAAATGCACAGCAACCCGAAGAGTCATCAGTTGTAGAAATTAAACTTCAAAATTTCTTCGAGCCGATTCATTATGGGAAAACGGACGATGAACGTACAGAGGAATTGTCACAACAAAAATCAATAGATATTGAAGCTGAACGTCAGCAAATGCGGGAACAGGCAATTTATGAAATCGAACAGCAAAAAGCCCAATTCGAGCAATATCGAACAGAGCAGCTTGCGGCAATTGAAGCGTTAAAGCAATCATGGGAAGAAGAAAAAATCATTCTTCAACAGGAAGCTTATGACGGTGGTTTTGCACAAGGGTATGAGGATGGCGTACAAAAGGCAAATGCAGCGATGCAGCAGTCATTACAAGCGGCAAATGAGACGATGTCAAATGCGGAGAAAAATGCAGCATCTTATATTGAGTCCCAGGAGGCAGTCCTTTTGGATCTTGCATTAACAGCTGCAGAACGCATCATTCATACAGCACTTGACCGTGACGATGAAATATTTGTCTCCATTGTACGACGTGGTTTAAAAGAAGCACGGGAAATGAAAGAAATTAAATTATATGTTTCACCGAAATATCATCCGATTGTGACAGAACAGTTAAAAGAATTAGCGGAAATGTTCCCGGTAAATGTTCCGTTTATGGTATTTGTCAATGAAGATTTACTAGATTCGGAAAGTTATATCGAGACAAATCATGGCCGCATCGTTGTTTCAATTGACGAACAATTGCAGGAGCTCCGCAGACAGTTATACGAACTAATCGAAAGTAAGGAATGATAAGGATGAAAATGGCTCAATTAGTTGAACAAATTCCTAATCTTAATACATTTAAAAAGTATGGTAGAGTGACGAGAGTTGTCGGCTTGATGATTGAGTCCCAAGGTCCTGAAAGTTCCATCGGGGACGTATGTAAAATCCATATCCAAACATCGAAAAACGGTCCGCAAGTTATGCTGGCAGAAGTCGTAGGGTTTAAAGATGAAATCGTGATTTTAATGCCATACTCTTCGTTGAAGGAAATTTCGATCGGCTGTCTTGTAGAGGGGACAGGTTCACCGCTGGAAGTGAAAGTTGGCCCTGAACTGATTGGGAAAGTACTTGACGCAATGGGCAACCCGTTTGATGGGCAACCATTGCCAAAAGGATTAACGACAGTCCCAACGGAAAAAGAGCCGCCAAATCCTTTAAATCGCCCGCCCATTAACGAACAGTTAGAGGTCGGAGTAAAGGCGATTGACGGAATGCTTACAGTTGGAAGTGGTCAGCGTGTCGGTATATTTGCAGGATCGGGCGTCGGTAAAAGTACATTGCTTGGTATGATTGCCCGAAACACGGAAGCGGATATTAATGTTATTGCTCTTGTAGGAGAACGTGGACGTGAAGTACGGGAGTTTATCGAACGGGATTTAGGTCCGGAAGGTTTACAACGGTCGGTTGTCGTAGCGGCTACTAGTGATCAGCCTGCATTAATGCGAATTAAAGCGGCATTTACCGCAACAGCCATTGCAGAATATTTCAGGGACCGCGGGAAGAACGTTATGTTAATGATGGATTCCGTAACACGTGTTGCGATGGCACAGCGTGAAATTGGACTGGCAATCGGTGAACCGCCTGCGACAAGAGGTTACACACCATCCGTTTTTGCAATATTACCAACATTGTTAGAACGGTCAGGTACGAATATAAATGGGACCATTACCGCATTTTATACAGTGCTTGTAGACGGTGACGATATGAACGAACCAATTGCAGATGCAGTACGGGGGATTTTGGACGGGCATATTGTACTGGACCGGAATCTTGCCAACAAAGGACAATATCCGGCGATTAATGTATTAAAAAGCGTAAGTCGTTTGATGAACCATATTGCACAGCCTGAGCATGTTCGTGCAGCAAGCCGTTTGCGGGAATTATACTACAGCTATTCAAAATCCGAGGACCTGATCAATATCGGGGCATATAAACGCGGGACATCGAAGGAAATTGATGAGGCGATTATGTATGAGCCGCTCATTACAGAATTTTTAAAGCAAGGATATAAAGATAAAATTTCGATCGAACAAACTGTCAATGAAATTATCGCTTTATCGAATGGTGGTGCCCGTTAATTATGAAATACAATTATCGTTTTGAAAAAATTCTTGTTGTTAAAGATCAGGAAAAAACGGAATCGGAACTGGCTTTTAAAGAATCGGTGCAAGTGTTTGAGGAAATTGCTACAAAGCTGTATGACCTGTTAAAGAAAAAAGAAGATTTAATCGAGTATCAGCAGGAACGGTTAAAAATTGGGTCTTCCATCGATGAAATCAACCATTATTCGAAATTTATCGATAGTATGGAAAAAACAATTGAGGATGCACAGCAAAAAGTAATGCAGGCGCGTGCAAAAATGAATTGGCATGAGCAAAAGTTATTGGAAAAAAGTTTGGAAGTACGTAAATATGAAAAAATGCGTGAAAGAGATCATGAAAGATTCATAGAAGATCAACTTCATATAGAAGCAATACAGCTGGATGAGCTTTCAACAATTGCGTATTACAAGAAGGAAATCAGGTGATTCCGTGGCAAAAAAAATAAAAAATACGATGGAACAAGTGGAAGAAATGGAATTGGAAAGCCAATCTCCAGGTTTTTTCAAAAAGTTTTTCTACCTATTTTTAATCCCGTTCATGTTTCTCATCGCAATTTTATTGATTATTACATCTATGACGGAATATAACGTGTTTAAAATGGCGGATGAGGCAATTGAAAAAATCCCGTTTATCAGCTCGGATGAAAAAGAGGAAGTAGTAGAAAATAGCTCATTAAATGAACAAAAGGTAGTGGAGCTGCAAGCGGAAATTCAGGAAAAGGAAGCGCAAATTTCTCAGCTGCAATCACAAATTGACGCATCAGCGACTGAAAAGGAAGAGCTTTTAATTGAGCAGGAACGATTGCTGTTTGAAATTGAAAAATTGCAGCGCAATCAGGAAGAGACGAAAAAAGAGTTCAAAGAAATTCTGTCTACTTTCGAAAAAATGTCTGCAAGAAAAGCAGCACCTATATTAGTTGAAATGAGTGACACGGAAAGCGTACGTATTATGTCGGAGATGAAACCCGATACATTATCAGCTATTTTCGCAAAAATGGCGCCGGCAGATGCTGCCCGCTATACAGAGCTTTTATCACAGCAATAGTCCTTGAATGGAGGGAGGTGTAGTAAATGAATATAGCAATGTTACAAACAGTAAAAATGCCGAAGCAAGATTTCCAGCCAAACACAGTAAAAACGCCAAAGCCAGATTCAAAAGCATTTGGAAGTGTGTACAATTCGATGATTTCTAAGTCGTCTGCTCCAACTGCTAAGCAAGCAGAATTATCAGAACCGCCGCTTGCTGAAAGTATTTCTGGAATTTTAGAAGAGGACTCACTGGAAAGTTTACTCGAACAATTAGGTGTGAAAATGGATGAGTCGGGGCTATTTGCACTAGTAGGTGAAGAAAGTACACCGGTTGCGCTAGACGAACTAATGACTTTAGATAACTTGACGGAACTTTTAGGAATGACAAAAGAAGAGTTGAGTCAAATTATTGAACAGTTGTTAGGGGACACAAAGCAGGAAATTACGGATGTTTGGTCTCTAATAGAGCAGGCACCGCATATTTTAAATGAAGTAATGGCAGCTGTACAGAAGCCTGAGCAAAACAATGTGCAACCAAAAGAATTGCAGCAAATTGTCCAGCTGTTAAAGTTAGCTCAACTAGCCGGAAGTAAAGTTGATACGGTCTATCAACAGGAAGTTCAATTAGCCAGTTTAAAAGATGCATTGCTGA
Source organism: Solibacillus isronensis (assembly GCF_023715405.1). NCBI lineage: Bacteria > Bacillati > Bacillota > Bacilli > Caryophanales > Caryophanaceae > Solibacillus > Solibacillus isronensis. The sequence goes on along the minus strand of NZ_JAMBOC010000001.1, from coordinate 1,778,868 downwards.
CATTGGCAAATGAAGCTCAGAAATTAGCAGGAACAGAGCAGAGTACTTCAAAAAATACGACTTTCCAACAAGTAATACAGCAAGGTCAACAGACGACTGTTAAAGTTGAAACGGATACACAAACAGCAGGTCATTTACAGCAGCAAGTGACACATACAAAAACAGTGACTGTTACATTACCCGCTGAAAAGCCGGCACAGTCGGATGCATTAATAAAAGAAATTCAAAACTTGATCAATCGCAGCCAGCTTTCAGGACAGCCAGGTAATATGAAATTATTCCTGAAACTGTTTCCGGAAAACCTCGGTCAAATACGAATTGAATTAGTTCAAAAAGATGGGGTAATGACTGCCCGATTATTGGCAACGACAGCAATGGGGAAAGAGTTACTGGAAAATAACATTAACCAGTTAAAAGCCGGTTTCGTCTCTCAAAATATTCAAATGGAACGAATCGATGTTGCACAGTCTTTACAGGATGCAGATCGGAATGCGCGTGATCAAAATTTCTTTAATAACTTCTTCCGTCAAAAAGATGGAGAAGAAAAACAGGACAATAACGAAGATACGCTAGAAGAAGAAAATATTTCGTTTAAAGATCTATTAAGTGAGGAGGTAGAGTAAGTGGCAAACACAATTTCAAATGATTATTTTTTACAGGCGAATAATGCGAATTTCAAAGTAACAGATAAACAAGATAACGGGGCGCTCGGAAAAGATGCGTTTTTAAAAATATTAATTACCCAATTGCAAAACCAGGATCCGACAAGCCCGATGGATGATAAGGAATTCATTTCACAAATGGCACAATTTTCTTCACTTGAGCAAATGCAAAATATGACAAAGGCGATGGAAAATTTACTTGAATCACAGAACCAATCACAGTTAATGAACTATTCAACATTTGTCGGCAAAGAAGTGAAATGGCATGAAATTACAGACAAAGTGGACGCGGACAACAAGCCGATCTACAACGAAGGAACAGGCGCTATTAAGGAATTAAAATTTGTTGATGGTGAGGCCGTGTTTGTACTGGCTGACGGCAAGGAAATTAAACCAGGCAATATTTCATCGATTCTTGGTAGTACGAGTGCAACAGAGCCGACAGTTCCAGCAGGAAATCCATTAGCAGAAGCGAGCCAGCTGATCGGACAGACGGTTCAATATACAAATGGTGACCAAGTCGTTGAGGCAATTATTGAAGCGATTAAAACAAATAATGTGAATATCGAATACATTTTAAATGATGGTTCTCGTTTAACGAAAGACCAATTTACAGTGAGTTCTCAAACAACCCAAAATGAAAATGTAACAGAATAAGAGGTGGGGCTGATGAACAGAGTCAATATTCAACATATCCCTTACCATCCACCGATAAAGCCGATGGTAAAGCAAAATACTGAGCAAGTTTCAAAGCAGTCCTTTATGGACCATTTAAAACAGGCGACCGGTGATGAATTAAAAATAAGCAAGCATGCTTCAGAACGGTTGAATGAACGAAATATTTCTATAACAGATCGTGAATGGCAGCAAATCTCCAAAAAAGTATTTGAGGCAAAAGATAAAGGTGTGAAGCAGCCGTTAGTCCTGTTAGATCAGGCAGCCTTAATTGTAAGTGCAAAAAATGCGACGGTTATTACGGCGTTGGATCGTAATGAAGCAAAACAGCAACTATTTACCAATATTGATGGAACAATTCTTATATAGGCCGGACCTTCAGAAGTAAGGAAGCCTACAGTCGTTGAATGATCGATACGACTGAACTAAAAAACAGATTTGAAAAACGAAGGGAGAACGACATTTCATGTTACGTTCAATGTATTCAGGTATTTCAGGTTTAAAAAACTTTCAGACAAAATTAGACGTGATTGGGAACAATATTTCAAATGTTAATACGTACGGCTACAAGAAAGAACGTACTATTTTTAAAGATTTAATTTCACAAACACAGGCAGGAGCATCTGCACCTTCAGCAACTCGCGGTGGTGTAAACACGATTCAGGTTGGATTAGGATCGCAACTTGCTGCTATCGATACTATTCACAATGCAGGGTCTATGCAAACGACTGGTCGTACTTTGGATTTAGCAATTTCAGGTGATGGATTCTTTATGGTTGCTGATGCAGTTGATTTTGAACAAGGCGATGCAGCAAATGGTGAACCTGCTACAGCAGGGGGATACACAAATACGCTCTATACTCGTGCAGGGAATTTCTATATGGACCGAAATGGCTTTTTAGTTAACGGAGACGGTAAATACTTGGTTGGTTTTGCAGCAGATGTAACTGCTTATGATGCAATAGATCCATTGGATGCTCCGGGTCCAGGATTTGAAGAGAATAAACCAGAAGTTGCCGGTGGTGCTAACTTGATTGATCCGGAAACTGGTGAATTGTTAGCTCAAGGGGACACTACTCCATCTCCAATTCGTATTCCGACTACAGCACAATCTATGAGTATATCTCAAGATGGGACAATTTCATTTGTCGATGCAGCTGGTGATCTTCAGTATGCTGGTACGATTGTACTTGCAAAATTTGCGAATGCTAGTGGTCTTGAAAAAACAGGGAGTAACTATTTCCAAACGACTCCAAACTCTGGAGCTATTTATGCCCAATTAGCTACACAAGATGGTATCGGTTCAATCAACTCGGGCTTCATGGAAATGTCCAACGTAGATCTTTCGGAAGAATTCACGGAGATGATTGTTGCGCAGCGCGGGTTCCAGGCGAACTCTCGTATTATTACTACGTCAGATGAAATTTTACAAGAGCTAGTTAACTTAAAACGATAGTTTAAATTTATTATAGAAGAGGGGGGCCGGGCCGGCTCTCAAGTGCAGGTCCGGCCCTATTTTAATGATTGAGGTGACTCGCCTTAATGGTAAAGCATTTACTTTAAATGCTTTATACATAGAAACAGTTGAAGCATTTCCGGACACCCAAATTACGCTGACAACTGGACGTAAATTCATTGTGTTAGAGACTGAAGAACAGGTACGGCAAAAAGTGAGGACATTTTATCAGAATGTCCAAGTTTTATCTAACCCGCACCTTAGAGGTGAAGAAGATGAAGAATAATAAACTATTAACAATTATGCTAATTATATTAGTGACGATTACATTATTCGGTGTTATTGTAGTTGTGTTATTGACACAGCTCGACAAAGAGAAGCCAGATGGTCCAACGATTGATGAAATCATCGAGTCATCGGTAGACATTCCTGAGATTACGACGAACTTGGCAGATGGAAGTTTTGTTCGAATTACATTAAAAATTCAGGCATCAGATAAAAAAGCTGGTGAAGAGTTGTTTAAACGAGACTTCCAAGTAAAAAATATCGTGATCCAAGAACTTTCTGAAATGGAAGAGAAAGCTTTAGAAGGCAAGCAAGGGAAAATTACATTCCAGGATGCAATTAAATCTCAAGTAAATGAGTTAATGCAAGAAGGGGAAGTTACGCAAGTGTATATTACTTCATACGTACTTCAGTAATCATCAGTACTACACAATTTTAATTTTTGAAATGGAGGTGGGCAAATGGCAGGAGATATAATGTCGCAATCCGAAATTGATGCGCTTTTATCGGCGATATCTACCGGAGAGATGTCTGCAGAAGACATAAAAAAAGAAGATGAAACACGAAAAGTTAAAGTATATGACTTTAAGCGGGCTCTGCGCTTCTCAAAAGACCAAATCCGAAGTTTGACCCGTATACATGAAAACTTTGCGCGACTGTTAACAACATTCTTTTCTGCACAGTTAAGAAGCTATGTTCAAATAACAGTTGCATCCGTGGACCAAATTCCGTTTGAAGAATTTGTTCGTTCTATCCCAAACATGACATTAATCAATGTATTTGAGGTCCCGCCTTTAGATGGCAATATTTTAATGGAAATCAACCCGAACATTGCCTATTCGATGCTCGATCGATTGATGGGCGGAGCAGGGGGAAGTCATAGCAATGTCGACAATTTAACTGAAATCGAAACGAAAATCATGACAAATTTATTTGAACGTTCTTTTGATAATTTACGTGAAGCATGGGAGAACGTTGCTGAAATCGATCCGATGCTTGTGGAATTGGAAGTAAACCCGCAGTTTTTACAAATGATTTCGCCAAATGAAACGGTTGTTGTCATTTCGTTTAATACAATTATCGGGGAAACGACAGGGATGATCAATATTTGTATTCCGCATGTTGTACTAGAGCCGATCGTTCCGAATTTATCTGTTCGCTATTGGATGCAGACAAATACGAAAGAAATTTCACCGGAGCAAACAAAAATGCTTGAAACACGTGTGAAACAAGCAAAATTACCGGTTATTGCAGAGTTAGGAACGGCAGACATCACAATTGAAGATTTCCTGACAATGGCTGTCGGTGATGTCATTCCGTTAAATCAAAAAATTGAAAATCCGTTAACACTGAAAGTCGGCAGTTTACCGAAATTTACCGTACAGCCAGGGAAATTGAATAATAAAATGGCTGTTCAAATTATCGACCCTTTGGAAGGAGGAGACGAAGATGAGTGATGAAATGCTCTCCCAAGAAGAAATTGAGGCTCTATTAAGGGGCGAAACGCTGGAGGATTTTTCTGCAAATACAGCAGATCCGGAAGAAGAAATTAAAGTTGAGGATCACTTAACTCCGATAGAAATTGATGCATTAGGTGAGGTAGGTAATATCTCATTCGGCAGTTCTGCTACTGCATTATCTTCATTACTAGGTCAAAAAGTAGATATTACAACACCTAGTATTTCAATGATTAATCGTAACCGTTTAGAACAGGAATTCCCGCATCCGTATGTTGCTGTACAAGTAGAGTATACAACTGGTCTTTCAGGAATGAATCTTCTCGTAATTAAACAATCGGATGCTGCAATTATTGCAGATCTAATGCTGGGTGGCGATGGAGTTAATCCAAGACCAGAATTAAGTGAAATTCAGTTAAGTGCTGTTCAAGAAGCGATGAATCAAATGATGGGCTCAGCTGCCACATCCATGTCAACAGTATTTAACCAAAAGGTTGATATTTCACCACCGACAATTGATTTACTGAATATTTCACAAGATGAGGGTACGGAAACGATCCCAACAGATGAATTATTAGTGAAAATTTCATTCCGATTGCGTATCGGTGAATTGATCGATTCGAATTTAATGCAATTACTACCTTTAAAGTTTAGTAAAAAGATAGTAAAGTCATTAATGGGAGAAACTGATGAACCTCTTACTGCAACAACAACAGTGGAGCCTACACCAGTTCAGCCGACACAACAGCAACCAACGCAGCAGGCACAACAACCGACTGCACAGCAACCTGTGTTTGAACAACCGGTTCAGCAGCCAGTTTATGAGCAGCCAGTACAACAGCCGGTCTATCAGCAGCCAATGCATGAGCAACCGATGCAGCAGCAAGCGTATCAGCAACAGCAACCTGTATATGAACAGCCAGTTTATCAGCAGCCTGCTTATACAGCACCACCGGCAAATGTACAGCAAGCTCAATTTGCAAGCTTCGAATCGCCAAATATTACACAGGCAGAAGCGCGCAATTTAAATATGCTGCTTGATATTCCATTGCAAGTAACAGTTGAGCTGGGACGTACTAAACGTTCAGTAAAAGAAATACTTGAACTATCAAGCGGATCGATTATTGAATTAGATAAGCTTGCAGGTGAACCTGTAGATATTTTAGTAAACAGTCGGTTAATTGCAAAAGGTGAAGTTGTAGTAATTGATGAGAACTTCGGTGTTCGCATCACAGATATTTTAAGTCAGGCAGATCGCTTGAACAATATTAGATAGTTTTAATTGGAGGAATTAGATTATGTCTAAAAGGATTTTAATTGTTGACGATGCAGCATTCATGCGCATGATGATCAAGGATATTTTAACGAAGAATGGTTTTGAAGTAGTAGGAGAAGCAGCTGACGGAATTCAAGCGGTTGAAAAGTACAATGAATTACGTCCGGATTTAGTAACAATGGATATTACAATGCCTGAAATGGATGGTATTGCAGCATTAAAAGAAATTAAAGGCACGGATCCGAGCGCGGTAGTTATTATGTGTTCAGCAATGGGCCAACAAGCTATGGTTATCGATGCGATTCAAGCAGGTGCAAAAGACTTTATCGTAAAGCCTTTCCAAGCTGATCGCGTAATCGAAGCGATTCAAAAAGCTTTAGGTTGATCTGATGAAAGCAAAAAAATCATTTCGATTTTGGATCGCTGTTGGAATTGTATTGATGACGGCATTATTTACACCAATCTCAAATGGAACTTTTGCGATGGTAAGTAACGTATACGAAAACTGTAATGAAAACCCTGAAGTATGTTCAGAAGAAAAAATTTCAGATGAGAGTACTCCGGATGCCGACGCAGAACAAACTGACTCGGCATCCGTTAGTATTGGATTTTGGGATTATCTTAAAGTTTTAATAGCACTTGTCTTCGTCATAGGGCTATTATTGTTCATTTTAAAGTATTTAAACAAGCGTAACTTCAACTATCAACAAAATGCCGTTATTAAAAATATCGGTGGCTTGTCTGTAGGACAGCAAAAGTCTGTACAATTATTACTAATTGGTAAACGAGTTTATGTAGTTGGTGTCGGCGATAACATTCAGCTTCTGAAGGAAATTGAATCCGAAGAAGAAATCGACCATTTACTAAATCAAATTGAAACTAAGCAGAGCATGGTGAATACTTCACCATATATAGCTCAATTAATTAATAAATTTTCACAAAAAAAGCGCCCTCAGGATATTTCGAAAAGCCCTAAATTCAATGATTTGTTCAATGAAAAAATCGGGAAAATCAAGCAGCAACGAAGTGACGAGCTTGAGCGGTGGAAAGAACAGGAGCGTGATGATCGATGAACGAAATTCTTTCCGTGTTTTCTGAAAGTGATCCGGGGAATGTATCCACGTCCGTTACGCTGTTATTCCTGTTAACTGTACTATCGTTAGCGCCGAGTCTATTAATATTAATGACTTCATTTGCGCGTATCGTCATTGTTCTGTCGTTTACTAGGACAGCCCTTGCCACGAACCAAATGCCTCCTAACCAGGTAATTATCGGGTTGGCATTGTTTTTAACATTCTTTATTATGGCTCCGACATTCCAGCAAGTAAACGAACAGGCATTACAGCCGCTCTTTGATGAAGAAATTAATTTGGAAGAGGCATATGAACGGGCGACGATTCCGTTCAAACAATTTATGTCTCAGCATACAAGGCAAAAAGATTTAGAACTTTTTATCGAATATAATCAGGCAGAGTATCCGGATTCCATAGAGGAAATTCCGATGACGCTGCTCGTACCCGCATTTGCGTTAAGTGAAATTAAGACAGCTTTTCAAATGGGCTTTATGATCTTCATTCCGTTTTTAGTTATTGATATGGTAGTCGCAAGTACACTGATGTCAATGGGGATGATGATGCTGCCTCCAGTAATGATTTCACTGCCATTTAAAATCTTATTATTTGTACTCGTCGATGGTTGGTATTTAGTGATGAAATCTTTACTTCAAAGTTTTTAGGGGATGATATAAAGTGACACAGGAAATGGTCATTGCAATTGCAGAGAATGCAGTATTCACGATATTGATAGTTTCGGGACCTTTACTATTAATCGCACTTGTCAGCGGTTTAATAGTCAGTATATTTCAGGCGACAACTTCCATTCAAGAACAAACATTGGCGTTCGTACCTAAAATCGTAGCGGTATTAGTGGCGATTATTTTTTTTGGTCCGTTTATGATCAGCAAGATGACGGACTACTTTCACGACATTTTAAATAACCTAGTTCGGTATATTGGGTGAGAAAATGACGGAATTACTACCGAATTTGTCAATATTGCTATTAATTTTAGTACGTGTTTCTGCATTTTTCGTCTCCATCCCTTTATTTTCATATCGTACAATCCCCCCGCAAGTGCGCATTGTATTGGCTGTCGCTTTGGCGTGGATGATGTATTATACGTTTAATATTGAACCGTTTGAAATTAATGCTTTCTATTTGCTGCTCGTTTTAAAAGAGGCAATTATCGGGCTGATGCTAGGATTGGCTGCGATGATTATCGTTTCCGCTGTTCAAATAGCGGGCGGATTTATCGATTTCCAGATGGGGTTTGCGATGGCGAATATTATCGATCCGCAAACAGGTGCCCAGTCTCCGCTAATGGGGCAGTTTTTAAACTTTTTAATGCTTTTAGTATTGCTTTCAATAAATGGTCATCATCTAATTTTAGATGGGATTTTTTATAGTTATCAGTTTATGCCGATGGATCAGTTTTTCCCGAATTTCGGTGAAGAAGGGACCCCACTGTTTATTATAAAAATATTTGTTTCTGTTTTTGCCATAGCATTTCAAATGTCAGCTCCAATAGTTGCAACATTATTTTTAGTAACGTTAGCGTTAGGTATTACAGGGAAAACGGTACCGCAAATGAATATATTTGTAATCGGATTCCCGATTAAAATTGCAGTAGGGTTTCTAGTATTGATGGTGACAATGGGTGTATTAGTAGGAGTTATGAAGGAGCTAATTGAATTTATGATTATTTCTTTACGTGACTTAATGGTTATTTTAGGTGGTGGCTAACATGGATAAAAAGCTATTGATCAACGTTGACCTTCAGTTTTTTGCAGGTGAAAAAACGGAAAAAGCAACACCGAAAAAGCGGCAGGATTCACGTAAAAAAGGACAAGTATTAAAAAGTCAGGATGTCACAGCCGCCGTATTACTGCTATTGTCATTTTTCTTTTTACTTTTCTTTGCACCATTCATGTACGAAGGAATGAGAGATTTTTTACTACAAGCACTTAACCGCAATATGTTAATAGAAACGCTGAACGCTGAAACCGTAATGGATATGTATGTTGAATCCATTAAAGAAATGGCAATTATCGTTCTGCCGATTATGGTCATTGCCATTATTGCAGGTATTGGAGCTAACTTTTTTCAGTTTGGCTTACTTTTTACAACAGAGACACTAAAAATAGATTTGAAAAAAATGGATCCGATTAAAGGGATCAAAAAGATTATTTCTGTACGAGCGATTGTCAATTTAATTAAATCATTATTGAAAGTAACGTTAATCGGGACCGTAACTACCGTTGTCATTATTATATATTTGGAAGATGTATTATCGCTTGCTTTACATAGTCCGGCACAAATTTTGGCCACAGTAGCATACTTGTCGGCAATCATGGGAATTGCCGCTTCGATTATGCTCGTATTCATTGCATTGTTTGACTACATTTATGAACGGCATGAGTATGAAAAGCAATTGAAGATGTCGAAACAGGATGTTAAAGATGAGCATAAAAATGCAGAAGGCGACCCGCTGATCAAGTCGAAAATTAAACAGCGTCAACGGGAAATGGCAATGCGCAGAATGATGCAGGATGTACCTGCTGCAGATGTTGTCATTACAAACCCGACCCATTTTGCCATTGCATTAAAATACGATGAAGATATGATGGATGCGCCAAAAGTTGTAGCAAAAGGGACCGATTTTGTCGCACAGAAAATTAAACTTATTGCAAAAGAACATGATGTCATTATGGTAGAAAATCGTCCGCTTGCCCGTGCGATGTATGACCAGGTTGAAATCGGCCAGGCTGTACCGGAAGAGTTTTTCAAAGCTGTTGCCGAAGTTCTTGCATATGTATACCGGATCAAACGCAAAATTTGACATAGATTTCAGGAGGGACAACAATGCAAATACGCGACTTAGGGGTTTTAGCTGCAGTGATTATGGTTGTAGCGATGCTCATTATCCCTCTTCCACATTGGCTACTCAGTTTTTTAATTATTATCAATATTACATTGGCACTACTCGTATTATTAACTTCAATGAATATGAAGGAAGCGCTCGATTTCTCGATTTTCCCGACTGTCATTCTATTATTAACGCTGTTCCGTCTGGCATTGTCTGTATCTACGACACGTGCTATTTTAGCGGAAGGTGACGCAGGTAAAGTAGTAGAGACATTTGGTAATTTCGTAACAGGCGGTAATATTTTAGTAGGTTTAGTTATTTTCTTATTATTAGTTATTATCCAGTTTATCGTTATTACTAAAGGTTCGGAACGTGTTGCGGAAGTTGCTGCGCGTTTTACTTTGGATGCGATGCCTGGTAAACAAATGAGTATTGATGCAGATTTAAACGCCGGAATGATTTCGGAAAAGGAAGCACGCGAACGCCGTGAAAAAGTATCCGGAGAAGCAGACTTCTACGGAGCGATGGATGGTGCGACGAAATTCGTTAAAGGGGATGCGATCGCCTCAATCATTATGGTTGGTATTAACTTACTCTTCGGTATGATTATCGGTATGCTTCAGATGGAGCTGAGCTTTAGTGAAGCCGCATCGAAATATTCGATGCTGACAGTCGGTGACGGACTTGTATCGCAAATCCCGGCATTATTAATTTCGACTGCAACAGGTATTGTTGTAACACGTGCCGCTTCAAAAGGAAATCTTGGTTCAGATATTACAGCCCAGTTATTTGCACAATCCAAGCTTCTATATGTAGCTGCCGGTACAATTCTCCTGCTCGGGTTATTCACACCGATTCCAGACTGGATTACAATTCCGATTGCAGTAGCATTAGCGGTTGGCGCATTCTTAATGGATCGTAAAAAGGAAGAAACGCCGGAAGAAATTATGGAATTCGAAGAGGAAGTTGCTTCGGATACGATGAAAAGTCCGGAAAATGTTATTAATTTATTAAATGTCGATCCAATTGAGTTTGAATTTGGCTACGGATTAATTCCGTTAGTGGATGCAGCTCAAGGTGGGGATTTACTGGACCGCGTAGTTATGATCCGCCGTCAGCTTGCATTGGAGCTTGGGATTGTCATACCGATTGTCCGTATTCGTGACAATATCCAACTGCAGCCAAATGAGTACCGGATTAAAATAAAGGGAAATGAAATGGCACGAGGAGAATTATTGCTGGATCATTATTTGGCAATGAGCCCAGGGGATGATAATTCAATCGATGGTATTGATACAATCGAGCCATCATTTGGATTGCCTGCAAAATGGATCACAGAAGCAGTAAAAGAGGATGCCGAAATGTTCGGCTATACAGTTGTCGATCCGCCAAGTGTTGTTTCTACACATTTAACCGAAATTATCCGTGCAAATGCCCACGATCTGCTTGGCCGTCAAGAGACGAAGCAACTGATCGATCATTTACGCGAAACCCATGCGATTTTAGTGGACGATCTAATTCCGACACCATTATCAATAGGGGAAGTACAAAAAGTATTGGCAAAACTATTGCGTGAAAATGTTTCAATACGTAATTTGCCGATTATATTCGAAACATTAGCAGATTATGCAAAGCTTACTAGTGATCCCGATATTTTAACAGAATATGTGAGACAGGCATTGGCTAGACAAATTACATCTCAATTTATTAACGGCCAACAAGCATTGAAAGTTATCACAGTATCTGCAAAAGTGGAAAAACTCGTAGCTGACAGCATTCAGCAAACAGACCATGGAAATTATTTAGCAATGGATCCGCAGCAGTCGCAATTCGTATTGGAAGCTATTGCAAAAGAAGTGGAGCGTGTTTCCTATACGGAACAGTCGCCAATTATTTTATGTTCGCCAGCTGTGCGTCTGTATATAAGACAATTAACAGAACGTTATTTCCCGCAAGTACCGATTCTTTCATATAACGAATTGGATGCAGCCGTTGAAATTCAAAGTGTAGGGGTGGTGAATGTTGAATGAAGATGAAAAAATACAATGCACCTTCCATTGCTGAGGCAATGAAACAAATTCGCGCCGATTTAGGGGAAGATGCAGTTATTCTGAATTCGAAAGTCGTCGTGACGAAAAAGTTTTTTGGATTAGTAAAAAATAAAAGCTATGAAGTCGTGGCAGGATATGACCAGGTGGAAAAGAAACCTTCATTGCCGTCTTTAGAAGACATTCCGACATTTGCGCCGCAATTGAAAGAGCAAGGGATCCGCGAAGCAGCTTCGTCTGTGGAACAACATAAAAAAGTTCCGCAAGGCGATTCTGCCGGCTTGCCTGATAACCTGATCAAAGAAATTGCAGATTTAAAATCGATGATGCAATCGATGCAACGTATGTCGGTACAATCTCAATATCCTGATGAACTCTTACCATTTATCGACTTTCTACGTGAGCAGGAACTTGGAGAGGAGCTTATCACAAAAATCAGTGATGAGCTTTTTATGTATTATAACGAGCATGGCAAGCAAATCATATGGAACGATATGCAGGAAGTTGCCAAAGACTATTTAAGAAAAGAATTGTATGACTTGCCGATCAGCGGAATTTCATATGAGAAAAAATACATTAATGTGTTAGGTCCAACAGGTGTTGGAAAAACGACAACGATTGCGAAAATGGCAGCACGCGCTGTCCTTGAAAAGAAAAAGAAAATCGGCTTTATTACAACAGACACGTATCGTATCGCCGCAATCGAACAATTGAAAACGTATGCTGCATTGCTGCAGGCACCTGTTGAAGTTGTTTATAATGCAACAGATTATGCTGAGGCGATCAAAAAGTTTGATCATTTGGATTTAATTTTTATTGATACGGCCGGAAGAAACTATAAAGAAGCGAAATATGTAGATGATTTAAAATCATTAATACAATTTAGCGAACAAGTAGAATCCTACTTAGTTTTATCTTTAACGTCTAAGCAAAAAGACTTAGAAGCAATTATTGAACAATTTACGAACTTGCACATTGAAAAATTTATCTTTACGAAGCTTGATGAAACAAATTCTATTGGCACTATGTTTAATTTAATGATTAAATATAATAAAGGACTAGCTTATTATACAAATGGTCAAGAAGTACCAGAAGATATTGAACAACCAAATAGTGATAATTTACTAGAACTTTTCTTCGAGGAGAATACGGATGAAAGACCAAGCTGAAAAACTACGCCAGAAAATGCTGGAAAGTGAACATAAGCCAGGGCGATCAATTGCAGTTGTCAGTGGAAAAGGCGGAGTAGGAAAAAGTAATTTTACGACAAACTTCGCTACCCTTTTATCAAAAAAAGGGAAAAAGGTAGTCATTTTAGATATGGATATTGGCATGGGCAATGTACACATTCTCATAGGAAGCTCCGTGAAATATAGTTTAAAAGATTACCTCGATGGTCAAGTACCGCTTGAAGATGTTTTATGCGAAACAAACGAGGGGGTAAGCTATATTTCCGGCGGTTCAGGTATGTCGTCGTTAATGGAGTGGTCTTCAGATGTTTTTGCCCGTCTAATCACGGCTTTTGAAACATTGCAGAAAAATTATGATTTTGTCTTATTTGATATGGGAGCAGGTGTTGTTGATTGGTCGCTCGATCTATTAACATCCATTGAAGAAATTATCGTTATTTCTACAGCTGAACCGACGTCCATTATGGATGCTTATTCTATGATGAAATTTATCCATCTAAAAGATCCAATGAAGAAGTTTTATCTGTTAGGCAATCGTGCATATACAGTTGAGGAAGGGCAAGATACGACACAGCGTCTAAAAACAGTGATGCAGCGTTTTTTAAAGAAGGAAGTATCAATTTTAGGATCGCTGCCGGAAGATCCTGTTGTGCGTCAAGCGGTACGTCAGCAAGCCTTATTTACAGTGCTGTATCCTGATGCCCCAATTACAAAAACGATGAAAAAAATTGTTGAGCAATTTTTAACAACGCAGGCAGTAATGAAAGAAGTGCATGCAACAAACGAGTCTATGAAATTTATATCAAAATTAAAAAGCATCTTTTCGAGAGGGCGTGAGTAAATGAGCAACTTACAGAAAACCAAACTGCTGGTTGTTGATGATTCCGCCTTTATGCGGAAGCTAATAAGCGATTTTTTTTCGGACCATCTGCATATTGAAGTCATCGGGGCTGCACGCAATGGGAAAGACGCCATTAAAAAAATCGAGCAGCTTAGACCCGATGTCGTGACAATGGACGTGGAAATGCCGGAAATGAATGGGATGGAAGCGTTAAAAGAAATTATGCAGAAGTATCCATTACCTGTCATCATGCTTTCAAGTACGACAAAGCGCGGAGCAGAAAATACATTAATGGCAATGGAGTACGGAGCAGTCGATTTTGTTGCTAAACCAAGCGGTTCCATTTCATTGGATTTACATAAAATTAAGGATGAACTTGTACGAAAAGTGGAAGAGGCATCTAAAGTAACAGTTTCAAAATTGAAAAAAACTTTCCGTAAATCGACAGTCGCAAGTCAAGCGATCCGTCATCCTTTCGACAAGGAAGAATCAAAATTAAGAAGTTTGACAAAGCCGACTGACAACATCGATGTGCCGATTAAAAAGACAGAGTGGAGCAAAACTTCGAAGAAAATCATTTTAATCGGGACTTCAACTGGTGGTCCTCGAGCTTTACAGGAAGTCATTACGAAAATTCCCGCTAATGTGGGTGCACCGATTTTAATCGTGCAGCATATGCCTGCAGGCTTTACAAAATCGTTGGCAGCAAGACTCGATCAGTTGAGCGAAATTCATGTAAAAGAAGCAGAGCAAGGTGACCTGCTGCAAAAGGGAACAGCCTATATTGCGCCGGGTGGCTATCATCTTAAATTAAGAAAAATCGGATCATCATTTGCAGTTGTACTTGATGATCAGGAACCGCCAAGAGCAGGCCATCGCCCGTCTGTAGACGTCATGTTTGAAGACGTCAGCCAGTACTCGGAGTTCGATAAAATTGCCGTTATTATGACGGGAATGGGCTATGACGGATCAAAAGGACTAATCTCACTAAAGAAAACAGGGAATGTCACGGCTATTGCCGAGTCAGCAGAAACATGTATCGTATATGGAATGCCAAAAGCTGCCGTGGAAACGCAGCTTGTAGATGAAGTGGCGGATGTTGATGATATTGCCCGAACAATTATGAAATATATGCCTTAAAAAGGGGTGCCCTCTAAATGGAATTAAATCAATATTTGGAAATGTTCATTGAAGAAAGTAAAGAGCATTTACAAGCGTGCAGCGAACACTTATTGGAATTGGAAAAAAATCCGGAAGATTTAACGATTGTCGGAGAGATTTTCCGTTCGGCACATACTTTAAAAGGTATGGCAGCAACAATGGGCTTTGAAGATTTAGCCGACTTAACACATAAAATGGAAAATATTCTGGATGCGATCCGCAACAGTAAAATTAAAGTGAACGCAGAGATTTTGGATGTTGTATTTGAATCTGTGGATCATTTAGAAGAAATGGTATACGACATTGCAGATGGTGGTGACGGAAAACGCAATGTGCAAGCGACAGTGGAAAAGCTTAAGCGCATTGAAGCAGGTGAACCGGCAACTGCCGTTTCAGAAGAACCAATTTCAAGTCAGGAAGTTGCTGCTGCAATGGTAGCCAACGAAATCGAACAGCCAGCTGAAGCATTGGAATTGAAATTAACCTATGATGATTTTGAAAAAACGGTCATTCTGCAATCATCTGAACAAGAATTCAATGCATATGAAATTACAGTAGCTTTACGTGAAGATTGTTTATTAAAAGCAGCTCGTGTATTCATGGTATTCGAAATACTGGAGAAAAACGGAGATGTCATCAAATCTTCGCCGACAGTAGATAAATTGGAAGAAGAACAGTTTGATAGTGTATTCCACGTTGCCTTTATTTCGAAAGAGTCAGCTGAAGATTTGCAAAAGATGCTGATGAAAGTATCAGAAGTTGATCGTGTAGTGGTCAATAAAATAGACCGAGATGTGTTTGTTACAAAAACTACGGCAACTGAAGTACCTGCTGAAGAAGCACTGCCACAGCCTGCAGTACAGGAAACTGAAACTGCTGTATCTGAGGAACAGCCAAAAACAGCGGCAGCTAAAAACAATACTAGTAAATCCGGGCATGCATCGAGTAAGACGATTCGTGTGAATATTGAGCGCCTTGATATATTGATGAACTTATTTGAAGAGCTTGCAATTGATCGCGGCCGTCTTTTATCGATCGCCGGTGATGTAAATCATGGAGAACTAAATGAGACAGTTGAACGTATGAGCCGTACAATGGGTGATCTGCAAAATATCGTTTTAACGATGCGCATGGTTCCTGTAGATACAGTATTTAACCGTTTCCCGAAAATGGTACGCCAATTGTCGCGTGATTTAAACAAAAAAATCGAACTTAATATTGTCGGTGCAGAAACAGAGCTAGACCGTACAGTAATTGATGAAATCGGAGATCCGTTAGTTCACCTGATCCGCAACTCTGTTGATCATGGAATCGAAAGTCCGGAAGTACGCCGTGCAAAAGGTAAACCGGAAGAAGGAACAGTAGAACTTCGTGCTTATCATAGTGGAAACTATGTATTCATCGAGATTGAAGATGACGGAGCAGGGATCAACCGCGATAAAGTATTAGCAAAAGCGCTGTCTAAAGGAATTGTTACAAAAGAACAATCGTTAACGATGACAGACAAGCAGGTTAACGAGTTAATTATGGCATCAGGTTTCTCAACAGCCGACGTCATTTCGGATGTGTCGGGCCGTGGTGTCGGTTTAGATGTTGTTAAAACAACAATCGAATCATTAGGCGGCAATATTTCGATTGAATCGACTCAAAATGTCGGCTCTGTTTTCTCAATTCAATTACCGCTGACACTGTCGATTATTTCAGTCATGCTCGTAGAAATTGAAAATGAAATTTATGCAATTCCATTATCGTCTATTATTGAAACATCGATTATCCGTCAATCAGACATATTAAACGCACATAATCAAAAAGTAATCGATTTCCGTGGTAAAGTTGTACCGCTTGTATTCCTGGAAGAAATTTTTGAAGTACCGCGCGCTGTACAAAATAATGATGGCCTCCATTCAGTTGTAATTGTCCGTAAAGGTGATAAATTAGCTGGTTTAGTAGTCGATTCATTTATCGGTCAGCAGGAAATTGTATTGAAATCATTAGGTAACTACTTAACAAATATTTTTGCAATCTCGGGTGCAACAATATTAGGAAACGGAAAAGTGGCGTTAATTGTAGACTGTAACGCACTGATGAAGTAAAAGGATAAGAGGTGTGAAGAATGACGAATGCAACAGAGCAAAAAAACTTGAAAGTAATTGTGTTTCAATTAGCAGATAAAGAATATGCCATTCCTGTTTCGCACGTAAAGGGAATTGAAAAGTTAATGCATATTACTCGTGTACCGAAAACAGAACGTTATGTAAAAGGTGTCATTAATCTTCGGGGTGTTGTAACACCTGTCATCGATTTACGTGAACGTTTCGACTTGCCGGTTTCAGGTAACGAAGAAACAACCCGAATTATTATTATTGCACTGGAAACGATGGAAGTCGGTTTTATTGTAGATTCAGCGAATGATGTTTTGGACATTGATGCATCTTCCATTGAACAGCAGCCTGAAGTGGTTGGCTCATTATTAGAAGATTTTATCGCAGGTGTCGCAAAATTGGAAAACCGCTTATTAATTTTACTTCACTTAGATAAAGTATTAAATCCGATAGATTAATTTCAATGAATAATTTTCCGGGTGAGCCTCGCTTGCCTGGAATCTATTAAAGTAGGGATTGAAAATGAGCTTTAATGAAAAAATTACGTTGCTCCATTTAGATGTTTTAAAGGAAATCGGAAATATTGGTGCTGCACATGCGGCTACGGCATTATCGAATTTATTGGGAAAAAAGATCGATATGCGTGTACCCGACGTGAAAATGGCCTCGTTTAATGAAATGATGGAGCTCGCTGGCGGATCGGAAAATGCTGTCGTCGGCATTTATCTTCGTATTGAAGGGGATGCACAAGGAAGCATGTTTTTCATTTTGCCGATTGAACAGGCAAACCGATTTATTCGAAGTCTCATTCATGACGAATCTTTTGATTTTCACACACCGCCATATTCGGAAATTGGCTTATCGGCAATGCAAGAAATGGGCAATATTTTATCCGGCTCTTATTTATCCGCATTATCGGATTTTACAGGTCTTAAAATCTTTCCGACAGTACCTGGATTAAGTGTCGATATGTTTGGCGCAATTATTAGTATCGGACTTATTGAACTATCACAAGTAAGTGATACGGTCATCGTCATTAACACATCCATATATGAAGAAGTCATGTCAGATGATGAAGCGGTAAAAGGACAGTTCTTCCTGTTACCAGAACCTGATTCATTTGAAGCCATTTTTAAAGCATTAGGAGTGCCTACGACATGATAGTTATCCATTCAAACGAAGTGATTAAAGTAGGCATTGCGCAAATGGATATCGTGAAAGTTCCTAAAACGATTCGTACGTCGGGATTAGGTTCTTGTGTAGGTGCGGTCATTTACGATGATTCCAAAAAAGTTGCAGGTATGGTCCATGTCATGCTGCCGGACTCCAGTTTAAATCGAACGGCAACAATGAATGTCGCAAAATTTGCCGATACCGGAATTGCCGCTTTAGTCCATCTTTTAAAACAAGAAGGGGCGCAACGCTTTAAGTTGAAGGCGAAAATTGCGGGCGGTGCGCAAATGTTTCAATTTACTGCAGATAAAGATTCAATGAGAATTGGGCCAAGAAATGTGGAAGCTGTAAAAGCACAGTTAAAAGAACTGGGCATACCGCTTATCGCTGAAGATACGGGCGGCAACAGCGGTCGTACTATCGAGTTTAACCCTGAAACATGCATGCTTCAGGTACGTACCGTCAATAAAGGAGTGAGTGAAATTTAATGTTTGGTTCAATATTTTATAATTTTTGGGCAGCACTACTTTCATTCGCTGTATATTTTATCGCTGGAATTCAAAATCCGTATGCGATGCCACTGCCGACGATTGGCGCCGCTTTGGTCATTTCTGTCATTGCATTTAGTTTAATGTTTCTTATCCGTTACTTCCTTGGGTATGTATTTTATACACCGGAAGCACCTGTTTTGTCACAAACAGAAGAGGAACTGCCTGTAGTTGCGAAAGAGACGGATAAAACACAAATTGTTTCGCAAAGCGATCATACAACAATGGAAGTTGAAGATGAGAATACGGAAGAAATTGCACAAGTCGTTCGTTCGATGCTTCAAAGCGATGAATCCCTTACACGGTAAAAGAGTCGTATATCCGGCTCTTTTTTATTTAGCGGAATATAAGGAAATCCTGTGTCGAATGACTGGATTAAATGTATATTAAAAGGCTTTTTGGTATAATTAACTCAAAGAATGTTACTTTTCAAATAAAGGGGTGGGTATGTTTGACAGAACAAAGGCATAGAGACGAACAATCATTATGGGTTCGTTGGACAAAGAACCGTGATCCCGAAGCAGGCGATTTATTAATAAAGAAGTTTAAACCACTCGTATCGTATCATGTACAGCGTATCGCTGTCGGGCTTCCGAAAAACATTTCCAGAGACGACTTAATGAGTCTTGGGATGATGGGGCTGTTTGATGCGTTAAATAAATTTGATATAAACCGAGATTTAAAATTTGATACGTATGCCTCATTCCGTGTACGCGGTGCTATTCTTGATGGTTTACGTAAAGAGGACTGGCTCCCGAGATCGGCACGTGAAAAAGCAAAAAAGCTTGAATCGCAAATCGAATCCCTTGAGCAAAAGCTGATGCGACATGCTACACCGGAAGAAGTTGCAGCACATATGAATTTGCCGGTCGAAGAAGTATACCAAACTTTCCAGGAACACTTTTTCTCGAATGTGCTGTCCATCAATGAGCAGCTGGACCAGGAAGAATCGGAAGGCAAGTCCTTTGTTATCCGTGATGACAATACGAAAACACCTGAGCAGCAAACCGTTCATGTAGAGCTATTGGGCGACTTGGCTGAAAATATTAAAAAGCTGAATGAAAAAGAGCAGCTTGTCATCAGTTTATTTTACTCGGAAGAATTAACATTAACCGAAATCGGTGAAATACTGGAACTGTCGACATCAAGAATTTCGCAAATCCACTCAAAAGCATTGTTTAAATTACGTAAATTATTGTCTTCGGAAATGATCAATACGTAAGGAGGCGGCGTTATGAGCTTAAAGGGCCTGGAATTGCAGATTGCGATTCCTAAAACATTTGAGGCAGGGAAATTGGCGGATCAGCGTCAACAAAATACAATCCTGCAGCAAATGCATGCAAATGAAGCATTGAACAGGGAACTGGAACGCAAACAATTATCCGTCAATGAAACAGAGCATCTGAACGCAGTCAATGATGAGGAACAGGAAAAGGCTTCCCAAAGCGGGCAAGAGCCAATGCAGGAAAACAAGAAAAATAAGGAACAGCTAGATCAAAAAGTGCAGCACCCGTTTAAAGGGAATCTTTTTGACTTTAGTGGCTAGGAGCAGTCATCTATGATCGCAGTTATAATTACCTTATTTCTTATCCAAATGATTACGATTTTTGTAATTGTTCTTTTATATAGTAAGCTTTCTAAGTTTCAGAATTTAGAAAAGCGCCAAAATGAACTGATTAATGAAATGGACAATGCGATTAGTGTATATTTAATGGAGATGAAAGAAGAGAATGACCGGTTAATCAGTGAATTGAAAAAACCGAATGTTGCTCAAAAGACGGCACAATCCCGTAAAGAAGAGTCTTCATTGACTTTAAAAGAGCAGCCGGTAAAAGAACAGGAACTGGAACCGCGCAAATTTGTACAGGTCAAGCAAGCAGCAAGTGCCTATCAAAAGCAAAAGACACAGCAGCATGTTGAAGAAAAGAACGATGCAGCATTAGTAAAAGCGGAACCACTTTCTGATGACAATGCCGTCCAAGAGCAAAACCTGACATTTGAACAGCAAGTAATTAATCATTATCGCAACGGGAAAACAATCGAAGAAATTGCGAGAATGATGGGACGCGGAAAAACGGAAATTGAACTCCTCGTAAAGTTTCATGCGTAAAGTAGTTGCACTTGAAAGTCCATTATGATATAGTTACAAGCGGTGTTAACAATACACACGTATTTTGATGTAGTAAGTGGTGCTCGTAAGTCTACGGGTAGCTTGTTGCAGATGAAAAATACGGAGGAAAAAAACCAAACATATTAGGAGGAAACACTCATGTCAGTAATTTCAATGAAACAATTACTAGAAGCTGGTGTACATTTCGGTCACCAAACTCGCCGTTGGAACCCAAAAATGAAGAAATATATCTTCGTAGAGCGTAACGGTATTTACATTATCGATTTACAAAAAACGGTTAAAAAATTAGAAGAAGCATACGATTTCATGCGTCAAGTTGGTCAAGACGGTGGTAAAGTTTTATTCGTAGGTACGAAAAAACAAGCACAAGAAGCGATCAAAGAAGAAGCTGAACGTTCTGGTAACTACTACATCAACCAACGTTGGTTAGGTGGTACTTTAACAAACTTCGGTACTATTCAAAAACGTGTTAAACGTATGAAAGATATCGAGAAAATGGAAGAAGACGGTACTTTCGCTGTACTTCCTAAAAAAGAAGTAATCCAACTTAAAAAAGAGCACGAGCGCTTAGTTAAATTCTTAGGCGGTATCCGTGATATGAAAGCTATTCCGGACGTAATGTTCGTTGTAGACCCTCGTAAAGAGCGTATCGCAGTTGCAGAAGCAATCAAATTAAACATCCCTCTAGTTGGTATCGTAGACACTAACTGTGATCCAGATGAAATTGATTACGTAATCCCTGCAAACGACGATGCTATCCGCGCGGTTAAATTATTAACTGCTAAAATGGCTGACGCTTTATTAGAAGCTAAACAAGGTGAAGAAGAAGCTCCTGCAGTAGAAGAAGCTACAGCTGAGTAATTCACTGTTAGAAAAGGTGATAAGTGGATGAACCCCTTATCACCTTTTTTTGAGAAATGAATTTGAAGATGTATGAATCGTTGAAAAATAGCGATTTATCGCTTAAAGTATGAAATAGTGTAAATAAATTTTTCATTATATTTAGGAGGAAACTCAACATGGCAAACATTACTGCACAATTAGTAAAAGAATTACGCGAAAAAACAGGCGCAGGTATGATGGACTGTAAAAAAGCATTAGTATCAACAGAAGGTGACATCGATGCTGCAATCGATTTCCTACGTGAAAAAGGTTTAGCTGCTGCTGGCAAAAAAGCTGACCGTATCGCTGCTGAAGGTACAACTTACATTTTAGAAAACGGTAATGAAGCGATTCTTTTAGAAGTAAACGCTGAAACTGACTTCGTTGCGAAAAACGACAAGTTCCAAATTTTAGTTTCTTCTTTAGCAGAGCAATTATTATCTGCTAAACCAGAATCAGTAGAAGCTGCTTTAGAATTAGAAAAAGACGGCGTGAAAATCGCTGACCAAATTTCTACAGCTACTGCTACAATCGGTGAAAAAATCTCATTACGTCGTTTCGAAATCAAAACAAAAACTGATGCAGATGCATTCGGTTCTTACTTACACATGGGCGGACGTATTGGTGTATTAGTAGTTCTTGAAGGTTCTACTGACGCTGCTGCTGCAAAAGATATCGCTATGCATATCGCTGCAATCAACCCAACTTACATTTCCCGTGACGAAGTTTCTGCTGACGAAGTAGAACGTGAGCGCAAAGTATTAACTGAGCAAGCGTTAAACGAAGGTAAACCAGAAAACATCGTAGCGAAAATGGTAGAAGGCCGTCTTGGTAAATACTTCGAAGACGTATGCTTATTAGACCAAGCTTTCGTTAAGAACTCAGATCAAAAAGTACGCGACTTCGTAAACTCATTAAATGCTACTGTAACAAGCTTCACTCGTTATGCTGTTGGTGAAGGTATCGAAAAGCGTGAAGATAACTTCGCTGAAGAAGTAATGAGCCAAGTTAAAGGTAACTAATTAAATTACAACTTAAATTAACATTAATTTAAGCAAACAGTAGGGAGCACCATTTGCGTGTTCCCTATTTTTAAAGAAATCTATTTTTGAATGAAGCGAAGTACGATACATAGAAAACACAATCGTATTTCCTTTTAAATAAATGAGTAACGGAGGTCTACTATGGGTGTGTCAGAGTACAAACGAGTAGTTATTAAACTTAGCGGGGAAGCATTAGCTGGAGAATTAGGCTTCGGTTTCTCACCGGATGTTATTAAATCGATCGCAGCAGAAATTAAAGAAGTTATCGACTTAGGTGTAGAGGTCGCATTAGTTGTCGGCGGAGGCAACATTTGGCGCGGGAAAATCGGCGCTGAAATGGGAATGGAACGTGCCAATGCAGATTATATGGGTATGTTAGGAACAGTGATGAATGCACTTGCATTACAAGATTCACTGGAAAATCTGGGTGTTCCTACACGTGTTCAATCATCGATCGTTATGACACAAGTGGCAGAGCCATATATTCGACGTAAAGCAGTTCGTCATTTGGAAAAAGCACGTGTCGTAATTTTTGCTGCAGGAACAGGTAACCCATACTTCTCGACAGATACGACAGCAGCTTTACGTGCCGCGGAAATTAATGCAGATGCAATTTTAATGGCGAAAAATAATGTGGATGGCGTTTATTCTGCAGATCCAAAATTAGATTCTGAAGCAGTTAAGTATGACACACTTACGTATTTAGACGTTATTCAACAAGGTTTACAAGTAATGGATTCTACAGCTTCGACATTATGTATGGATAATGATATTAAGCTTGTTGTTTTCAACTTATCAGAACCAGGTAATATTAAACGTGCCGCATTAGGCGAAAAAATTGGAACAGTTGTTAGGAGAGATGCGTAATGACACAACAAGTATTGAATCAAGCAAAAGAAAAAATGACAAAATCAATTAATGCTTTCTCACGTGAATTAGCTTCAATTCGTGCAGGTGTAGCAAATGCTTCACTATTGGATCGTATTACGGTGGACTACTATGGTACTCCGACACCGATCAACCAAATGGCAGGTATTTCTGTACCGGAAGCACGCCTATTAGTTATCCAGCCATATGATAAATCAATCTTAGGCGAAATCGAAAAAGCAATCATGCGTTCAGATATCGGCATCACACCGACAAATGACGGAAATGTTATTCGTTTAGCAGTACCGGCATTAACTGAAGAGCGCCGTAAAGAATTAGTAAAACAGGTGAAAAAAGAATCAGAAGACGCAAAAGTTGCTGTACGTAACGTGCGCCGTGATGCAAACGATGACCTGAAAAAATTAGAAAAGAACGGTGAAATCACAGAAGACGAACTACGCGGCTTCAACGATGACATCCAAAAACTAACAGACAACTCAATCGTTAAAATCGAGGAGTTAGTGAAAGAAAAAGAAAAAGAAATTTTAACAGTTTAATTTTAATTTGCTTCGCGCTGGTGGATCACATTAGCGCGAAATCTTTTTCTGACGATGTATGAACTTTACATGGATTAAAACGTCCTGCTAATAAGGACGTTTTTTTTACAATAATAGATTAAATTTAAAATTTGTTAGGGAAATATAGCTGTAGCAAAAAAACATGCACATGAACCCGTTCCCCCTAATTGAAAGTATAAATTGTGGAAAAAATACATATGAAAGATTAAAAGAAGCACAATTATTCTTTAAGATAGTAAAGAAGTTCATTATATAAAAAGGACAGGCTATCCCTTTTTTGATATGATAAAAAGGGAAGCAGTCCGATCTGTGCAGTTGGGGGTATTAACTATGTTTAAAAAACTTTTTGGGAAAAATACAAATAAAGAACAGTCATTCGGTAGTGAAAATGTGGACTTAGTTAAGGGAGAGGATATCCCTACCCATATTGCAATTATTATGGACGGAAATGGACGTTGGGCGAAAAAACGTTCAATGCCACGAGTTGCAGGGCATCATGAAGGAATGAAAAACGTTCGAAAAATAACACGTTGCGCTTGTGATTTAGGAGTAAAAGTATTGACGCTCTATGCGTTTTCAACGGAAAACTGGAAGCGTCCTAAATCAGAAGTAGAATTTTTAATGCGTTTACCAGAGCAATTTTTAAATTCCTTTTTACCGGAGCTGATGGAGCTAAATATTAAAGTAGAAATGATTGGTGTGATGGATTCATTGCCAGACTATACACAATCCGCTTTAAGAAAGGCGATGGAAGCGACTGCAGGGAATACAGGATTAGTATTAAACTTTGCGATGAATTATGGTGGGCGTGCTGAAATTGTAATGGCGATGCAACAGCTTCTGAAAGAAGTAGAAGCTGGAAATCTTACAATTGATGAATTAAATGAACAACATATTTCCCAGTATGTAATGACGGCTCATTTACCTGAACCTGATTTATTAATTCGCACGAGTGGTGAAGTGCGCATAAGTAACTTTATGCTATGGCAGCTTGCCTATACGGAATTTTGGTTCACTGATACGCATTGGCCTGATTTTGATGAAGCCTGTTTAAAAGAGGCAATCTCTGTGTATCAAAACCGTAACCGCCGTTATGGAGGGCTGAAAGGAGAAGGAACAAATTGAAACAACGCATCATTACCGGAGTAATTGCTGCAGCATTATTTATTCCATTCGTAATTTATGGAGGAACGCCATTTGCGGTTTTAATGAGTATCATCGCAGTTATTGGTTTCTATGAATTGCTGAAAATGAAAGAAATTTCAATTGCATCTGTTCCAGGTATTATTGGTACACTTGCATTATTAGTTTTGGTTGTACCAAATGATTGGTCACGGAATATCGTTGATTTTTTTCAATATGATTCAATTTTGATGATCGTGTACGGAATTGCGACATTGTTGTTGATTTATATTGTACTTGTAAAAAATAAAATGACCTTTGATGAAATTGGTTTTATATTGCTAGGGGCATTTTATGTCGGACTGGGATTCCACTATTTTATCGAAACACGTTTTATCGGATTGGAATATGTCGTCTTTGTATTGCTAGTCGTTTGGACAACAGATTCCGGTGCCTATTTTGTAGGACGTAAGTTAGGGAAAAATAAATTATGGCCGGAAATTTCACCTAAGAAAACAGTGGAAGGTTTTATTGGCGGGATTGTTATTGCAGTTATTTTCGCAATTGCCATGCAGCTCATCTATCCTTTTGCTTCAAGCTGGCTGCAATTAATCGTTGTGACAATAATTGCATCGATCATTGGACAAATGGGTGATTTAGTCGAATCAGCTATTAAACGTCATTTTGGTGTAAAGGATTCAGGCAATATTCTCCCAGGACACGGTGGCATATTGGACCGTTTTGACAGTTTATTATTTGTCGTACCATTATTGCATTTTTTACATTTCTTTTCCTAGGACATAGAAGGGACGTATCATTGTGAAAAAAATTAGTTTATTAGGTGCAACAGGTTCCATCGGATGGCAAACCTTTGATATTTTACTTGCGAATCCGAATGAATTTAAGCTTGTTGCATTTTCAGCCGGACAAAATATTGAAAAGTCCCGCGAAATTATAAAAAAACTTCAACCAGAATTAGTTTCAATGCAAACTGAGGAAGCGGCAGGCACTTTACAAAAAGAGTTCCCACATGTTTCCTTTACATATGGCGATAAAGGATTGGTCGAAGTAGCGACACATCCGGATTCGACAGTGCTTATCAATGCAGTATTAGGCAGCGTTGGACTGGAATCGACACTTGCTGCGATCCGTATGGGGAAAACGATTGCCATTGCTAACAAAGAAACACTTGTAACAGCAGGCCATCTAGTAATGGCTGAAGCGAAAAAATACAATGCCCCAATCTTACCGGTAGACAGTGAGCATTCAGCTATTTTCCAATCGATGAACGGTGAAAACAAAAAGCGTATCGAGCGTATTATTTTAACGGCATCAGGTGGTTCATTCCGTGATAGAACAAGGGATGAGCTAGTAGGTGTAACAGTAAAAGATGCTCTGAATCATCCGAACTGGTCAATGGGAGCCAAAATTACGATTGACTCGGCAACAATGATGAATAAAGGGCTTGAAGTAATTGAGGCACATGTACTGTTTGATATGCCTTATGACAACATCGACGTATTGCTGCACCGTGAAAGCATCATTCACTCGATGGTGGAATATGAGGATACAAGTGTCATCGCACAGCTCGGAACACCGGATATGCGCGTACCGATTCAATATGCGCTTAGCTACCCGGACCGTTTACCACTTGCAAATGGCCAACGTTTAAATTTGGCCCAAATTGGACAGCTTCATTTTAAGGAAGTTGATTTTGACCGTTTCCGCGCATTAAAGCTTGCTTATGATGCAGGAAGAATGGGCGGGACAATCTTAACGGCAATGAACGCGGCAAACGAAGCAGCCGTTGCATTGTTTTTACAAGAAAAAATTACTTTTTTAGAAATTGAAGAATGTATTGAGCGTATTATGAATAGTCATAACAATATCGCTTTGCCAGATTTAGCAACTATTTTACATGTAGACAGTGAAACGAGAAAAACCGTCGCAAGCATGGTAAAATAGTGAAGTGTGAAAAACGGACGTGAAGAACGAAAAGGCGGACATCCCCCTTTTTGTACAAGCGGTGCCTTTTTTCAAGAGCTTGATTGCTAGAAAAGATTGAGCGAAATAATATTCGGCTCAGTTCCAATGAAGGTGGGAGATTATGCAAACAGTTATAGCCTTTATTTTAATTTTTGGCTCACTCGTTTTTTTCCATGAGCTAGGTCACTTCTTATTTGCAAAGAAAGCAGGCATTATGGTGCGTGAATTTGCGATTGGTATGGGACCGAAGATTTTTGGGATGACGAAAGGTGAAACAGTCTATACGCTACGATTATTACCAATTGGCGGTTATGTAAGAATGGCCGGCGAAGATACCGATACGGTAGAACTGCAGCCTGGTTACCGCGTAGCTTTAATAACGAATGAAGAAAATATTGTAGAAAAAATCATTCTCAACCAAAAAACACATTACCAAAACGTCATCTTTTTAGAAGTAGAGCGTGCGGACTTAGAACGTGAACTTTGGATTGAAGGTTATGATGAAGATGATCAGTTCATTCGCTACAATGTATCACGTACAGCAAGCATCGTTGAAAATGGTACGGAGCAGATGATTGCGCCGCTTGATCGCCAATTTAATTCAAAATCTGTTGGTGCTCGTGCAATGGCGATTTTCGCTGGTCCATTATTCAATTTTATTTTAGCGTTTTTCATCTTCCTGATTATCGGGCTTATTCAAGGGATTCCTTCTGAGGAACCGATTATTGCCGAAGTTATGGACAATTCTGTTGCGAGCAGTGCCGGATTGGTCGATGGCGATAAAGTAGTCAAGGTGAACGGACAGTCGATTTCAACTTGGGAAGAATTATCAGAACAAATTTTCAAGAACCCGAACAAAGCCGTAACATTCGAAGTCGAACGTGAAACGGGTAATGAAGTAATTGAACTTACACCAAAAGCTGTAGAGCAGGAAGGTGGTCCGGATTACGGACAAATCGGTGTGATGCGTTCCATTGAAAAAAATCCATTACAAGCCGTAGTGTATGGTGTGGAAGAAACGTATAACATGATTATTACAATCGGAACACTTGTCGGAAAACTGATTACCGGCCAATTCTCGATCGATGCATTATCAGGCCCGGTAGGAATTTATAAAACAACTGAAACGGTTGTAACGTTCGGTTTATATAATATTCTATACTTTGCGGCAATGCTGAGCGTCAACTTAGGGATTATGAACTTGTTACCATTACCAGCACTTGATGGTGGCCGTTTACTTTTCTTCGCTGTGGAAGCAGTAAGAGGAAAACCAATCGACCGTCAAAAAGAAGGTATGGTTCACTTCGTCGGAATACTCCTGCTGATGATCTTAATGGTCGTCGTAACATGGAATGATATCCAGCGATTCTTCTTCTAATATTAATTAAGATGATTTAGCTAAAGGGCAAGCAAGTTGATTGGAATGAAGGGGAGGCGACTTAATTATGCCTTCTCATTCATCAAGTCGTTGCTTCTGCGGTGGCCGCAATAAATTGCCGCCATCCTCGGCGCAAAGAATTAGAGACAAACAAGTTTGACTCTAATTCTTGCCCGCGGAAAGCGTCCGACCCGTAATGGAAATCAACACCATGTCAGATGTAGAATCTCTTTTAAACAAAATACGTTTTAAAATGGCAGCTTTGAGCGTTTTGTATGAATAATACTAGCGTTCAAAGCTAAATTTGATTAGTATTATAGAAGTAGCAATTTAAATAAAAAAGGTGGCACTATTTATGAAACAGACCAAAACGTTTATCCCTACTTTAAGGGAAAATCCATCCGATGCCGACGTGAAATCGCATCGTATGCTTATGCGTGCCGGATTTATCCGACAAAATGCAGCCGGAGTATATTCGTACTTACCATTAGCGCGCAGAGTATTATCAAAAATCGAACAGATCATCCGTGAAGAAATGGAAGCAATCAATTCAATCGAGTTATTAATGCCTGCATTGCAACCAGCAGAGCTATGGCAGGAATCAGGTCGCTGGGAAGCATACGGTCCAGAGCTTATGCGTTTAAAAGACCGTCATGACCGTGACTTCGCTCTAGGTGCTACTCATGAAGAAGTGATTACAACTTTGGTGCGTGATGAAATTAAATCATATAAAAAATTACCGTTAACACTTTACCAAATTCAAAGCAAATTCCGCGATGAAAAACGTCCACGCTTCGGCTTACTGCGCGGTCGCGAATTCATTATGAAAGATGCTTATTCTTTCCACTCATCACGTGAATCACTTGATGCAACATACGATGATATGTACCGTGCATATTCAAACATCTTCTCGCGTCTTGGACTGAACTTCCGTGCTGTAATTGCGGATGCAGGTACAATTGGCGGTAAAGGTACGCACGAATTTATGGTGCTTTCTGAAATCGGTGAAGATACAATCGCTTATTCGGATACATCGGATTATGCGGCAAACATCGAAATGGCAGAGGTTGTTGTAGAATATACAGCACCGACAACACCATTGAAAGACATCGAAAAAATTGAAACACCAGACCAAAAAACAATTGAAGAAGTATCGGCATTTTTAAATGTGGAACCTTCAAATGTGATTAAATCACTAGTTTTTGATATTGATGGCGAGTTGGTTGTTGTTTTAGCGCGCGGTGACCACGAAATTAACGATATTAAACTGAAAAATGCATTAGGTGCTACATCTGTTGAATTGGCAGAAGACGCAGCTATTAAAGAATTACTAGGCTGTACACCAGGTTCAATCGGTCCTGTGAAATTGCCGGTAAATGTAAAAGTTATTGCGGATAACGCAATCAAATCAATCCGTAACGGTGTTGCAGGTGCAAACGAAGATGGATTCCACTTATTAAATGTTAATCCGGAGCGCGACTTCGCGATCAGCTCTTATGAAGACATCCGTTTCATCCAACAAGGTGACCCATCTCCGGACGGTCAAGGTATCATTAAGTTTGCTGAAGGAATTGAAGTTGGACATATTTTCAAATTAGGTACAACTTATTCAGAAAAACTAAATGCAACATTCCTTGATGAGCAAGGTAAAGCAAAACCTTATATTATGGGATGCTATGGTATCGGGGTTTCTCGTATACTTGCTGCAGTAGCAGAACATTTCCAAGATGAAAACGGATTTGTATGGCCTGCACAATTAGCACCATATGACTTGCAACTAGTACCAATCAATGCAAAAGACGAAGCACAAGTTCAATTAGCGGACGAGCTTTATGGTGTACTGAAATCATACCGCTATGAAGTGTTATATGATGACCGTGCAGAACGTGCCGGCGTAAAATTTGCAGATGCAGATTTAATCGGATTACCTGTTCGTATTACAGTAGGTAAAAAAGCTTCAGAAGGTCTTGTGGAAGTGAAATTCCGTTCAACAGGCGAATCTGCAGAATGGGCGAAAGAAGAAGTAGTCGATCGCTTAAACGAATATTTCCGCCAAAACTAGTAACGATTAAGATAGAGAGAACGGGAAAGTACAATTTTTTATGTACTTTCTTTTCTTTTTCATTGGAAGTGAAGGGGCCATTTTTTATGTATTGGGTTGGCTTGGATGAATAACGGTATTAATTCCGCTTATTTTAAATAAAGTGGAGTATTTGTTCATGTCCGATGAAATCCCTCACCTTACAATGGAAACAGCATGATGAAAGGGTGAAACAATTGTCAAAACAGGAAGGAAGACAAAAATTCCTACTATTGTTACAGCAGCTTGAATTGACTGATGATGTCTATATGTCCTTTTTTGAAAATGGAACACTCGAACGTGTAACGGTTCATAAAAAGAAACGTATTTGGGACTTTAAAATAAAAATTGAAAATATATTGCCTTACCAAGTGTATCAATTGCTGAGAATGCGGATGGTCGAGAAGTTTTCTCCTATAGCCAATGTGTTACTGACGATTGAATCGCATAATCCGGTAGTTAATGAGCAGCATATTTTGGATTATTGGCAAGTAGTAGTGGAGCAATTGGATGAAATGTCGCCACTATTGCGTGCAAATTTATCGAAGCAAACACCGAAATGGACAGGTCATAAGCTTGTCGTAACATCGATGCTCGAAGTCGAGTACTTATCATTAAAAGCAAAGTATACAGATAAAATTGCCGAATCGTACAAAACATTCGGCTTCCCGCATATCCCGCTTGAGTTCCAGCTTGTAGAGGAAAATGATGAATTTATTGCACAGCAAGAAGCGTTTTACCAGCAGCGCAGGGAAGAGGAAGAGCGACTGTCTAAACAGGCGATGGCCGATTTTGCAACACGCGAAAAAGAGAAAGCGGCCAATCCTGGTGCTGTTTCCAATGGAGATACACCATTCCAGATTGGTGCACTCATTAAAAATCCGGATCCGGTCGAAATCCGCACAGTACTGGAAGAAGAACGCTCGATTGTACTGGAAGGGTTTATTTTTGCATGTGATATTAAAGAACTTCGAAGCGGTCGTTCATTGCTTGAATTTAAAATTTCCGACTACACCGACTCACTAATGGTCAAAATGTTCTCAAACGGTGACGAGGACGTCGTGAAGATGAAGCAGATGAGCAAAGGGATGTGGGTGCGTGTACGCGGATCGATTCAGCTTGATACATTTGCCCGCGATTTAGTCATGATGGTAAAAGACATCAACGAAATCAAGCGTGAACCTAAAAAAGACCATGCTCCGGAAGGCGAAAAGCGAGTTGAGCTTCACCTGCATACACCGATGAGTCAAATGGATGCGATGACATCTGTCGACAAGCTAGTGGCACAAGCAGCCAAATGGGGACATCCTGCGATTGCGGTAACCGACCATGCTGTTGTTCAGGCATTCCCTGAAGCGTATGCTGCCGGTAAGAAAAATGGCATTAAAGTCATTTACGGCGTGGAAGCAAACTTAGTTGATGACGGAAAACCAATTGTTTACGATCCGATTGATGTTGACCTTGAAGATGCAACGTATATCGTATTTGACGTAGAGACGACCGGCTTCTCGAACGTGTATGACACGATTATCGAGCTGGCGGCCGTCAAAATTAAGAATGGTCAAGTTATTGATACATTTGAACGATTCTCAAACCCGCACCGTAAATTAACAGCAAAAATTATCGAGCTGACTCATATTACTGATGATATGCTTGTCAATGCACCAGAGCTGAGTGATGTCATTCGTGAATTCCATGACTTTATCGGCGATGGGATTGTTGTCGCGCATAATGCAGCGTTTGACTTAGGTTTCTTATATGTTGCATACAAAAATGCCGGCATAGAAGTTCGCCACCCGGGGATCGATACGGTCGAGCTTTCCCGTCTTGTAAATCCAGGGCAAAAATCGCATAACTTGAAAACATTAACGAAAAAATACAATATCGAACTAACCCAGCATCACCGGGCAATTTATGATACCGAAGCAACAGGAGAGCTATTCCTGCATTTATTGAAACAGGCTGCCGATTTAGGTATTAAAAACCTGATTGAAATGAATGACCATGTCGGCGGTGCAGAAGGATATAAACAGTCACGCCCAAGTCACTGTACAATTTTGGCGGTCGATGATGCCGGACTGAAAAATCTGTTTAAGTTGATTTCAATTTCGCATACGGAAACATTTTACCGTGTGCCACGTATTCGTCGATCTGATTTGCAAAAACTACGACAAGGTTTAATCGTAGGCTCAGGCTGCTCGAATGGTGAGTTATTTGAAACAATGATGAATAAGACGCAGGAAGAAGCCGAGCGTATCGCAAAATTCTATGATTATTTGGAAGTAATGCCGAAACCGGTCTATTCTCCATTAGTGGATGGCGGTACAGTCCATGATGAATGGGCATTGGAAGACATTATCCGCCGTATCGTAAAGCTTGGCAAAAAGCTGAACTTACCGGTCGTAGCAACGGGAAATGTCCACTACTTGCATGAAACCGATGCAAAGTTCCGTCAAATCCTTGTTGGATCAATGGGTGGTGCAAACCCGTTAAATCGTAATCCTTTACCGAAAGTCCATTTCCGTACAACGGATGAAATGCTGAAGGAATTCGACTTTTTAGGCCCGGATTTAGCAAAGGAAATCGTTGTGACAAATACGCAGCTTGTCGCCGATATGATTGGCGATGTAAAACCGATCAAGGACGACTTATATACACCGAAGATTGAAGGCTCGGATGATGAAGTAACGAATCTGACTTATGAAATGGCACATAGTATTTACGGCGAAAATTTACCGGAAATTGTCCAGGCACGTATTGATAAGGAACTGAAATCGATTTTGGGGCACGGGTTCGGAGTAATTTACCTGATTTCCGCAAAGCTCGTTAAAAAATCGCTTGCTGACGGTTACTTAGTAGGTTCGCGTGGTTCTGTAGGGTCATCCCTCGTCGCGACATTTATGGAAATTACCGAAGTAAACCCGCTACCGCCGCATTATGTTTGTCCAAAGTGCAAGCATTCCGAGTTTATCGCGGATGGTTCGGTTGCATCAGGCTATGACTTACCGAACAAACAATGCCCGGAATGCGGTGCTCCGTACAAAAAAGACGGCCAGGATATCCCGTTCGAAACATTCCTGGGATTCAAGGGCGACAAGGTGCCCGATATTGATTTGAACTTCTCCGGTGAATATCAGCCACAGGCGCATAACTATACGAAAGTGCTGTTCGGTGAAGATTATGTATTCCGTGCCGGAACAATTGGTACCGTCGCTGAAAAGACGGCATATGGTTATGTAAAAGGGTACGGAAGCGACAATGGCATCACTTACCGAAATGCGGAAGTGGACCGCCTTGTGCAAGGATGTACAGGGGTAAAACGTACAACCGGACAACACCCAGGGGGCATTATCGTAGTTCCGGATTATATGGATATTTACGACTTCTCGCCAGTACAGTTCCCGGCGGATGCCCAGGATTCGGAATGGAAAACAACCCATTTCGACTTCCACTCGATTCACGATAATATTTTAAAGCTCGATATACTTGGACACGATGATCCGACCGTAATTCGTATGCTTCAGGATTTATCCGGAATCGATCCGAAAACAATCCCGACAGACGATCCGATTGTTATGAAGATTTTCAGTTCAACGGAATCACTAGGTGTAACGGAAAAGCAAATTGGCACGAAAACAGGAACGCTCGGAATTCCTGAGTTCGGGACAAAATTCGTACGCCAAATGCTAGAAGAAACAAAACCGTCAACATTCAGTGAACTTGTTCAGATTTCAGGACTATCACACGGTACAGACGTATGGCTTGGAAATGCACAGGAACTGATCAAAGACGGCACTTGTGTATTAAAAGAAGTAATTGGCTGTCGTGACGATATTATGGTTTATTTAATTTATCAGGATTTGGAACCGTCGTTTGCCTTTAAAATTATGGAGTCTGTTCGTAAAGGTAAAGGCTTAACAGATGAAATGGAAGCGGAAATGCGTGCGAAGAAAGTGCCGGAATGGTATATCGATTCTTGTAAAAAGATTAAGTACATGTTCCCGAAAGCCCATGCCGCAGCGTATGTATTAATGGCCGTGCGTATCGCATGGTTCAAGGTACATCATCCGATTCTTTACTATGCAGCTTACTTCACTGTACGTGCATCGGACTTTGATTTAATTGCGATGACGCAAGGTTCTGTCATGATTCGCAAAAAAATCGATGAGATTAACATGAAGGGGCTCGATGCAGCGCCAAAAGAGAAAAGTTTACTGACGGTTATGGAACTGGCACTTGAAATGTGTGAACGCGGCATGAGCTTCAAAAAGGTAGATTTATACCGTTCACAGGCGAGTGAGTTCATTATTGAAGGAAACTCATTGATTCCGCCATTTGATGCCATTCCTGGCCTTGGTACAAACGTAGCGAAACAAATTGTTGAAGCACGTAAAAACGGAGAGTTTTTATCGAAGGAAGATCTACAGCAACGCGGCCGTGTATCGAAGACATTAATCGAGTATATGGATGAGCTTGGATGTCTGGAAGGAATGCCGGATGCCAACCAGCTGTCATTATTCTAATGTACGGATTGGCTAAAAGAGAGGATTTTGTATTTACAGATGCATATTCTCTTAATTGTTGTTAATTCTATGTGTTAATAGGCAAAATTTGCATTAGGATAGCCTTTGTGCTATGCTAAATGTAATAATTTGTTGATAGTTCACCAGCAAAAGAGTGGGGTTTCCCGCTCTTTTCTGTTGTTTACACAACTATTTAATTTCGATGAGCAAGTGTTCAGATCATTTGTTCAATGGAGTTGAACCTTTGGCGAATATCACAAATTTAAAATGAAAAAAATGAAGTCCGTCTAAAACGTCGTATCTTACGGCGATGACTGGCTGACCCACGTCCTGTGGGCCTCAAAAGAAATCTGGACGCAATTGCATTTAGATGTAAATGTCTCCATTTTTTTCAATGAAAACTCGTCTTTTGTTTAACCAATACTAAGAAGATTTAAAACAAACAAAGACGTTAGGGAGGATACGATGAGCAAAGTTACGTCGATCATTGAAGAGCTAGTGACACCGATCGTGGAAGAGCTTGATTTGGAATTAGTTGATATCGAGTTCGTGAAAGAAGGACGCGACTGGTTCCTTCGTATTTATGTTGACACACCAGAAGGCGGCATTGATATTTTACAATGTGCACAAGTGAGTGAACGTTTAAGCGAGAAGTTGGATGAAAATGATCCAATCGAGCAAAACTATTACTTAGAGGTTTCTTCACCAGGAGCGGAACGTCCGTTAAAGAAACAACAGGACTTTGAAAAAGCAATCGGCAAATATATTTATGTGAAAACTTATGAACCAGTTAAGGATTTAAAAGAATTCTATGGTTATTTACGCGCATATACAGATGAATTTTTAGAAATCGAATTCCGTATTAAAACACGTAAAGTTACAGTACAAATTGAAAAAGAAAAAATTGCGCAAGCGCGTCTTGCTATCGATTTTTCAGATAAGCAAATTTAGGAGTGAAAACAAAAATGAGTAGTGAATTACTAGATGCCCTAACTGCCCTTGAAGAGCAGAAAGGTATTTCAAGAGATGTATTAATTGAGGCGATTGAGGCGGCTTTAGTAACTGCGTACAAACGTAACTTCAACCAAGCGCAAAACGTTCGCGTGGATCTTAACCTAAATACAGGTTCAATGGTTGTTTATTCTCGTAAAGACGTAGTAGAAGAAGTAGAAGACGATCGTCTGGAAATCGCATTGGAAGACGCGAAATTCATTAATGCAGCTTATGAAATTGGTGACGTCGTAGAAGAAGAAGTAACACCACGGAACTTCGGACGTATCGCGGCACAGACTGCTAAGCAAGTTGTAACGCAACGTGTTCGTGAGGCAGAGCGCGGTTTAATTTATGAAGAGTATGTAGACCGTGAAGATGACATCGTAACAGGTGTAATCGAGCGTCAAGATGCACGTAATATTTATGTGTCAATCGGTAAAGTGGAAGCGGCATTACCTGTTAACGAACAAATTCAAGGTGAAGTTTATAAGCCAACTACACGCATCCGTGTTTACATTACAAAAGTTGAACGCACAACACGTGGTCCACAAGTAATCGTATCTCGTACACATCCTGGATTATTGCGCCGTCTGTTTGAAATGGAAGTTCCAGAAATTTATGATGGCACTGTAGAAATCAAATCAATCGCGCGTGAAGCGGGAGACCGTTCAAAAATCTCTGTATATGCACATAATGAAGAAGTAGATCCTGTAGGTTCATGTGTTGGAGCTAAAGGTGCACGTGTGCAAACAATTGTAAACGAATTAAACGGTGAAAAGATCGATATCGTAGAATGGTCAGAAGATCCGGTTGTATTCGTTGCAAACGCACTAAGCCCTTCAAAAGTTCTGGACGTTCAAGTAAATGAAGAAGAAAAGTCAACAACAGTTGTCGTACCGGATTACCAATTATCACTAGCGATTGGTAAGCGCGGACAAAATGCTCGTTTAGCAGCAAAATTAACGGGCTGGAAAATCGACATCAAGAGTGAAACAGATGCACGCGAATTAGGGATTTATCCTTCTGAAACGAGCACATTCGTTCCACGTGAAGATGCAGAAGAAGTACAATTTGATTTATATGGTGATGACGAAGAGTAAGCCATCATTTGGAATGATTTTGCAAGGAGGGTAAGCAATATGGTCGTTAATAAAAAAATTCCTTTACGCAAATGTGTTGCAACAGGCGAGATGCTTCCGAAAAAATCAATGATTCGCGTCGTTCGTTCAAAAGAGGGCGAAGTGACTGTTGATATTACAGGAAAAAAATCCGGTCGTGGAGCATATGTTTCTAAAACGGAAGATGCTGTTGAAATGGCGCGTAAAAAGAATATTTTAGATCGCCAGCTTGATGCAAAAGTGCCGGATGAGGTGTATGAGGAGCTGCTAACGCTAATCCGCCGGGAGTCGATTTTATGACAAACCCGGCATTGCTACAGCTATTAGGTTTAGCAGCACGTGCACGAAAAACAATATCCGGAGAAGAGCTTGTCGTAAAAGAAATTCGCAACGGCAATGCAAAACTTGTCTTTTTAGCTTCGGATGCTTCGGCAAATACGAGCAAAAAGATTCAGGATAAATGTACGTTTTATAAAGTTGAGTATTATGTTTTCGGAGATCGATATGATCTTGGACATGCTACCGGGAAGGAAGCCCGTGTAGCGATTGCTATTACAGATAGCGGATTTGCTAAAAAAATGTCTAGTCTACTCAACGAAAATTAATCGGGGGTGAGCAGATGAGCAAAGTAAGAGTTCATGAATATGCGAAAAAGGTAAATAAAACAAGTAAGGAAGTTATTGAGGTGCTTGCAAAACATAATCTGCCGGTGAAAAATCATATGGCGGTTATCGATGAGCAGGCGGTCTCAAAACTAAATTCTGTCTTTAAGCAAGCAGTGGAACCAACGAAAGATTCTCCTGCAAAGACACCTGCCAAAGCTGTAAATGTTACACCAAAACGCGGTGAACAAGGGCAGAAGAAAGTGCAGCAAGGTCAAAAGCAGGATCGTCCACAATCTGCTTCAAATAACCAACAACCGAACAAAGCTTCAAACGCCCAAGGGCAACCAAAATCGCAACAAGGCGAAAAAATAAGAAATGAAAAAGGTAACCAAAATCGAAATATGACACAAAATAACAATAATAACCGCAAAAGCGGCACAACACCAAACACTAGTAATAATAAAGGCGGCAACACGCCAAATAGAGGCGGAAATACGCCAAACAAGGGTGGCAACACTCAAAACAAAGGCGGCTATCAACAACGTAGAAAACCAGGTATCAATGGTGGTAAACGTCGTACGCATCGCCCGGCACCACAACCAATGGTGCAAAAGGAATTACCGGAAAAAATTACTTTCTATGAAAGTTTATCAGTTGCAGAACTTGCAAAAAAATTACACCGTGAGCCATCGGAAATTATTAAAAAATTATTCATGCTTGGCGTAATGGCAACAATTAACCAAGAACTTGATAAGGATGCAATTGAGTTAATCTGTGCAGACTACGGGGTAGAAGTAGAAGAAGAAATCCGTATCGACAAAACAGATTTAGATACGTACTTCGATGATACTATCGTGGAAGTTGACGAGAATGCATTAGAAGAGCGCCCACCAGTTGTAACAATTATGGGACACGTTGACCACGGTAAAACATCATTGCTTGACTCAATTCGTAAAACGAAAGTTACAGCGGGTGAAGCAGGCGGTATTACTCAGCATATCGGTGCATACCAAGTAGAAGTTAACGGGAAGAAAATTTCATTCCTTGATACTCCTGGTCACGCGGCATTCACAACAATGCGTGCGCGTGGTGCATCAATTACAGATATCGCAATTATCGTAGTTGCAGCAGATGACGGTGTAATGCCTCAAACAGTTGAAGCAATCAACCACGCAAAAGCTGCAGAAGTACCAATTATCGTAGCAATCAACAAAATGGATAAACCATCTGCCAATCCTGACCGTGTACAACAAGAGTTAACTGAGCACGGATTAGTTCCTGAAGCATGGGGTGGAGATACAATCTTCGTACCAATTTCAGCACTGAAAGGTGAAGGTATTGACCAACTTCTGGAAATGATTTTATTAGTTTCTGAAGTAGGCGAATTAAAAGCGAATCCGACTCGTTCAGCAATCGGTACAGTAATTGAAGCACAGCTTGATAAAGGCCGTGGTGCAGTTGCAACACTTTTAGTTCAAGATGGTACATTACGTATTGGTGACCCAATCGTAGTCGGTCATGCATATGGTCGTGTACGTGCAATGGTCAACGATCTTGGCCGTCGTATTAAAACAGCTGGCCCTTCTATGCCAGTTGAAATTACAGGTTTAAGCGAAGTACCACAAGCGGGCGACCGTTTCGTAGTATTCGAAGACGAAAAAACAGCTCGTCAAGTTGGTGAGTCTCGTTCAATGACTGCAATTCAAGCGTCACGTTCAGAAAAACAACGTGTAACACTTGATAACTTATTCGAACAAATGAGCCAAGGCGAAATGAAAGAGCTAAACTTAATCGTTAAAGCAGACGTACAAGGTACAGTGGAAGCAATGGCTTCTTCATTAATGAAAATTGATGTTGAAGGTGTTAACGTTAAAATCATCCACACTGGTGCGGGTGCAATTACAGAATCGGATATCTCTCTTGCTGCTGCCTCAAATGCAATCGTTATCGGATTCAACGTACGTCCGGATACAAATGCAAAACGTGCTGCTGATGAAGAAGGCGTAGATATTCGTCTACACCGTATCATCTATAAAGTAATCGAAGAAATTGAACACGCGATGAAAGGGATGCTTGATCCAGAGTTCGAAGAGAAAATCGTTGGTCAAGCGGAAGTTCGTCAAACAATTAAAGTATCTAAAGTGGGTACAATTGCAGGTTCATACGTTATCGAAGGTAAAATCGTTCGCGATGCCGGCGTACGTGTAATTCGCGAAAACGTTGTTGTGTTCGAAGGTGAACTTGATTCACTAAAACGCTTCAAAGATGATGCAAAAGAAGTTGCAAAAGGATATGAGTGTGGTATTACAATTAAAAACTACAACGACATTAAAGAAGGCGACATTATCGAAGCCTTCGTAATGGAAGAAATTGTTCGTAAATAATGATTGTATACGCAGAAATTGAATTCATGATTCAGACTGCCCACTCATTAAAAGAAAAGCGCGCCGTCCTACAACGGATGGTTACGCGTACGAAACAAAAATTCAACGTTTCCGTTGCTGAAATTGACCATCAGGATGTATGGCAGCGTACAAAGCTTGCGCTTGTCGCAGTTGCTTCTTCCAAAGAAGCAGCTGAACGCGAGCTTATGCGTGCCGTCCATTATCTGCAGTCAAATCCGCAATGGGAACAGCTGGATTTTTATCGTGAATATTTATAAAGTCCACTTATCGTGGCAAACTGTACTATTAATTACGCAATTTAAATGAGGTGACATTTATGTCTCTACGTTCTAATCGAGTTGCTGAGCAAATGAAAAAAGAAATTACTGAAATCATTGCGCGCAAAATCAAAGATCC
Source organism: Solibacillus isronensis (assembly GCF_023715405.1). Lineage (NCBI taxonomy): Bacteria > Bacillati > Bacillota > Bacilli > Caryophanales > Caryophanaceae > Solibacillus > Solibacillus isronensis. The sequence goes on along the minus strand of NZ_JAMBOC010000001.1, from coordinate 1,737,965 downwards.
GCGTGTAGGCTTCGTTACGGTTACTGATGTAGCAGTAACAGGAGACTTACAGCAAGCAACTGTTTATATTACATCGTTAGGCAATGACCGCGAACGTGCGGAAACATTGCAAGCGTTAGAAAAAGCATCCGGTTTCATCCGTTCTGAAGTTGGTTCACGTATTCGCTTACGCCGTACGCCTGAACTGGCATTCGAATTCGATACAGCAATCGAATACGGAAACAAAATCGATGCTTTACTACGTGGCCTAAACGAAGATAAATAAAACTAAGAAGTCTGCGCTGCATAACTATGCAGGCAGACTTTTTTGCTTTTGAAATTCTTTAACGGAATTGTTGAATACAGAAGTTTTGTTAAGGAAATAAACTTTATGCTAAGGTAGAGTGACGCGAAGCGAAGGGGGGCGACTCCTAGGGGATCAGCGTGCGCGGAAAATCCACTTTATCGCTGCCGCCGTAAGGGTAGCGATAAAGTTAGTTGGAGCCACGCCCCCAGGAATATTTGAACGAATGCTAAAACCGTTATGTCGTGTAACAACGCATTCGTGATCAACGTCCTGTTGGCCTCCCGTAGCGAAGCAGAACGGATCGTATGAAAAGTACCAACTATAGCTGAAGCTTATATCAAAGAATCTATTAAATATCGAAATCCCTATTTCAAACAAAGGAGCAAAACAATGAACGGTATTTTGCCATTATGGAAAGAGCGCGGCATGACAAGTCATGACTGTGTATTTAAATTACGAAAAATATTAAAGACGAAAAAAGTAGGCCATACCGGGACACTTGATCCAGGTGTAGAAGGCGTCCTGCCAATCTGTATCGGCCAGGCAACACGCATCGCCGAATATTTAACAGATGCCGGCAAAACGTATGAAGCAGTCGTATCGATCGGACGCACGACAACAACAGAAGATGCGGAAGGCGAAACAGTCGAGCAAAATACAGATTTCAAATCGTTTACTCGTGAAGAAATTTTACAAGCACTCCAAACGCTGACAGGCGAAATTGAACAAACGCCTCCGATGTTTTCTGCGGTAAAAGTGAACGGGAAAAAGCTTTATGAGTATGCAAGAGCCGGCCAAACAGTCGAGCGCCCAACACGTAAAATTACAATTTACGAGCTGGAATTATTGGATGATGCACAAACGTTCGAAGGGGAAGAAGTGAAGTTCTCGATTCGCATCAAATGTTCAAAAGGGACGTATATTCGCACATTAGCTGTTCAGATCGGTGAAGCATTAGGCTGTCCTGCACATATGCATGAACTTGTACGAACAGCATCAGGCACATTTACTAAAGACAATTGCTTTACATTAGCCGAAATCGCGGAAATGATGGAAGCAGGGGAGCAGGAGAAGTTTCTGTTGCCTGTTGAATATGCATTATCCGATTATCCATACATTGAAATTACGGAAGACATTGAAAAGCAAATTTTCAATGGGCAAGTTCTCCCGATGCATACTTTATTAACGGAACATGATAAAATTGTTTATGGTGTAGAGGGACGAGCATTTGCGGTTTACATCGCCCATCCGACAAAGACCGGGCAAATGAAGCCGGATAAGATGTTTCCCGAAATTAATTAGGAGGCCCAAGATGAACGTTATTCATTTGAAATACCCCCATCAATTAGCACAGGAAATAGAAAAAGAGGCGTACTCATTAGCAATCGGATTTTTTGATGGGGTACATAAAGGACATCAGGCGGTCATTGAAGCGGCAAAGCAAAAAGCCGAGCAGCTTAATATTAAAAGTGCCGTGATGACTTTTGATCCACATCCATCGATTGTACTAGGCAGACGTAATGAAAAAGTGTTTTACATTACGCCACTACCACAAAAATTAGATACATTAAAAAAATTAAATATCGATACAGTATTTGTTGTAAACTTTACATCAGACTTTGCAAAGCTTACACCGGAAGAGTTCATTAAGTATTTTATCGTAGATTTAAATGTCCAGCATGTAACGGCAGGCTTTGATTTCTCATTTGGCGCATACGGCAAAGGCAATATGGAGCTGATGGAGCAACTGTCGAACGGGCGTTATGGTGTGACGGCAATCGAAAAACAGCAGGATGCAGTCGAAAAAATCAGCTCAACACGTATTCGCCAAGCATTACAGGACGGGGAAATGGAGCAGGCTCGTAATCTATTAGGCCGCGCATTTGAAGTGCCGGGAATCGTCGTGCACGGAGATAAGCGCGGACGGACAATGGGCTTTCCGACAGCAAACGTTCAGGCGATGGAAGGCTGCTATATACCGGCAACCGGTGTGTATGCAGTGAAAATTTTAGTGCAAAATAAATGGTATGACGGGGTTTGTAATGTAGGCTATAAACCGACATTCAACAACCCGGAAGAAAAGCTGCTGTCGATTGAAGTGCATATTTTAAATTTCAATAAAAATATTTACGGTGAAGAGGTCGTTGTCGGCTGGTATAAACGCATTCGCAGCGAACGGAAATTTAATGGCATCGAAGCGTTAATTGAGCAAATTGAATTAGATAAACAGCAAGCAATCGCCTATTTTGAACAACTACGCTAAATAGTTGCGCATCTATAAACAATTATGGTACTATTCACTAGTACGAAATTCTCGTATGAACCTTAGCTCGGCTTTTCGCAACTCCAGCGACTGCTCTGCTAGTGGGGATATCTTATTTATCAGGAGGTCATTTAAAATGGCAATTACACAAGAACGTAAAAACGAAATTATCGCTGAGTACCGCGTACACGAAACAGACACTGGTTCTCCAGAAGTACAAGTAGCTGTATTAACTGCAGAAATTAACGCATTAAACGCTCACTTAGCTACTCACAAGAAAGACTTCCACTCTCAACGTGGTCTTCTTAAAATGGTAGGTAAACGTCGTCATTTATTAAAATATTTACGTGAAAACGACGTAGCTCGTTACCGTGAATTAATTACTAAACTTGGATTACGTCGCTAATACGTCGTTAATCTGACAATAAAAAGCGGGATTTTTCCCGCTTTTTATTATGTTTGAAAATGAGTCAGCTTTCCGAATCAATGGTGCGATGTTTAACTTCTTTGAGCAGGTGTCAACACGCCTGTTGAAAGAAGTTAAACCATTGCTGGAAAGCCAAAAATATTTTATTAAATTTATCGATATTTAGATCAAAAAATTTAGCATAGAAAACGCTTTTTTGATACACTAACTATGGTACATAATATGATACGTAGAGTGTTTCAATAAGAAAGGGGTTCATTTAATGAACGAAAAAAAGGTCTTTTCGTATGAATGGGCAGGCCGTCCACTAGTAGTAGAAGTAGGACAGCTAGCAAAACAAGCAAATGGTGCTGCAATGATCCGCTACGGCGAAACAGCAGTTCTAGCTACGGCAACAATGTCAAAACAACCAAAAGCATTAGATTTCTTCCCGTTAACAGTTAACTTTGAAGAACGTCTATATGCAGCAGGTAAAATCCCTGGTGGTTTCATTAAACGTGAAGGACGTCCATCAGAAGCGGCAGTATTAACTTCTCGTCTAATTGACCGTCCAATCCGTCCAATGTTCCCGGATGGTTTCCGTAACGAAGTACAATCAATTTTAATGGTTATGTCAAATGATTCAAACTGCCCTGCTGATGTAGCGGCAATGTTTGGTTCTTCATTATCATTAGCAATTTCCGATATTCCATTCGACGGACCGATTGCAGGTGTACATGTAGGATATATCGACGGAGAATTCGTTGTGAACCCGACTGTAGAACAATCAGCAAAATCGACTGTTCACTTAACAGTAGCAGGTAACAAAGACGCGGTTAACATGGTAGAAGCAGGTGCTTTAGAAGTAACTGAAGATATAATGCTTGAAGCGATTATGTTCGGTCATGAAGAAATTAAAAAGTTAATTGCCTTCCAAGAGCAAATTGTTGCTGAAGTGGGTAAAGAAAAACTTGAAGTAACATTATATGAATTAGATGCAGACTTAACAGCAGCGATCAAAGCTGAATGTGAAGCTGATATGAATACAGCAATCCAAACGGTGGACAAGCAATTACGCCAAGAAAATATTACAGCAGTAAAAACACGTGTGATCGAAGCTTATGAAGCCCAAGAAGCTGACGAAGCTACGATGAAACAAGTGAATGCTATTTTAGATAAAATGGTAAAAGATGAAGTGCGTCGTTTAATTACAGAAGATAAAGTTCGTCCGGATGGTCGTAAGCAAGATGAAATCCGTCCGCTTTCTTCTGAAGTAGATTTATTGCCACGTGCACACGGTTCCGCATTATTCACACGTGGACAAACGCAAGCATTATCAATTTGTACTTTAGGTGCTTTAGGCGATGTTCAAATTATTGACGGCTTAGGTATTGAAGAGTCAAAACGCTGGATGCACCACTACAACTTCCCACAATTCTCAGTTGGGGAAACAGGCCGTTACGGTAGCCCGGGCCGTCGTGAAATCGGTCACGGTGCATTAGGTGAGCGTGCAATTTTAGCGGTAATGCCAACAGAAGAGGAATTCCCGTATGCAATCCGTTGCGTATCGGAAGTATTGGAATCAAATGGTTCTACTTCTCAAGCATCAATTTGTGCATCAACAATGGCACTTATGGCTGCAGGTGTGCCAATTAAAGCACCAGTTGCAGGTATCGCAATGGGTCTTGTTAAAAAAGGCGAGCACTATACAGTATTATCAGATATCCAAGGTATGGAAGACCACCTTGGCGACATGGACTTTAAAGTGGCAGGTACAGCTAAAGGTGTAACAGCACTTCAAATGGACATTAAAATCGATGGTCTGTCTCGTGATATTTTAGAAGAAGCATTAACTCAGGCGAAAATCGGCCGTATGCACATTTTAGAGCATATGATGTCAACGATTTCAGCGTCTCGCACTTCATTATCACAATACGCACCAAAAATTGTTTCAATCAAAATTAATCCTGACAAAATCCGCGATGTAATCGGACCGGGTGGTAAAGTCATCAATAAAATTATTGATGAAACAGGCGTTAAAATTGATACAGAACAAGATGGTACAATCTACATCGCTTCAGCTGATGAAGCAATGATTAACCGTGCTAAAGAAATGATCGAATCAATCGTACGCGAAGCTAAAGTAGGCGAGTACTACTTATCAACAGTAAAACGCATTGAAAAATTCGGTGCATTCTGTGAAATCTTCCCAGGTAAAGACGGCTTACTGCACATTTCGGAAATTCAGGAAGAACGTACGAAAGAAGTAGAAGACGTATTAAAACTAGGCGATGAATTACTAGTGAAATGTATCGAGATCGATAAACAAGGTCGCGTAAACTTATCACGTAAAGTAGTTATCAAAGAAGAAAAAGAGCGCGCGGAACAAGGGAAATAATTGAAACAAGCGTTGCAAACAAGATAAAAAGGGAGGTTGTACACTATTGTACAGCCTCTTTTTTAAATAACGTTAAGTTGATGATTTGCGATATCCATAACTTGATGAAGTATGGTAAAGGGAGGTATGCGTAATGGAGAGGCCGACTTCAAGGGGATTAAGCGTGTGCGGAAAATCTGGTTGCTCCTGCGGTTACTCGTCGCAAAGCTTTATTCAAAGCTTTGGAGCCACGCTTCCAGAAATAATGGAACGAATGCTAAGAGCGTCACATCGTGTGACAATGCATTCGTGACCAACAATCCTGTTGGCCTTCGGAATGGAGCATACCGGGCTATATAAATAAGCCTCGAATTGGAATACTACGGTTTTTTAAGTCATACTTATAATTTATTAGCCGAAACAAAGGAGAAATTTATGGTACAAGTAATTACAGCAAAAAATGGCGTACGCATTGTCACAGAGCAAATGCCGCATGTCCGGTCATTATCGGTCGGTATTTGGGTCAACGCAGGCTCACGCTACGAAACAAAAGAAGAAAATGGGATTACCCATTTCATCGAGCATATGCTTTTCAAAGGAACGAAAAACCGTACAGCCCGCCAAATCGCGGAAGAGTTCGACCGTATCGGCGGCGAGATTAATGCCTTCACTTCGAAGGAACATACATGCTATTACGCGAAAGTGCTGGACCATCATGGGGAGCTCGCAATCGATATTCTGGCCGATATGTTTTTTAACTCATTATTTGCAAAAGAAGAAATTGAACGTGAACGCCAAGTTGTTCTTGAAGAAATCTACATGAGTGAAGACGATCCCGCAGATGATGTCCATGAAAAATTATGGGGTGTCATGTTCCCGGATGATGCGCTAGGCCGTCCGATTTTAGGGACACCGGAAACGCTATCGACATTTGATGAAAAGATGATTCGGGGGTATATGGCGAAACATTACGGCCCTCAAAATGTTGTCATTTCGATTGCAGGGAATATTGAAGAAAGTTTACTGGAAAAAGTGGAAGCACTATTCGGAAACTATGAAGCAAGTGCTGAGTCAATTGTTTCCAAACCGTCTTATCCGGTATTTACACCAGGTGAAGTTGAAAAAATGCGCGATACCGAACAGGCGCATATTGCAATTTCATTCCCGGCCATTGCGGTAAAAGATCCGAAAATGTACAGCTTTATTGCGTTAAATAATATTATCGGCGGCAATATGAGTTCACGCCTGTTCCAGGAAGTGCGCGAGGAACGCGGCTTGGCGTATTCTGTATTCAGCTACCAGTCAAGCTATGAAGATGTTGGGACGTTTACGATTTATGCGTCGGCATCGAAACAAAACTTAGATGCATTAAAGCAGCAGATCGACCAGACGTTATTTGACCTTGTGGCAGGAGGGGTAACAGAAACTGAGCTTGAAAATGCGAAGGAGCAGTTAAAAGGCGGCTTCGTTCTAGGGCTTGAAGGAACGGAAGACTTTATGAACCGTAACGGGGTCAATGAACTGATCCACCAAAATCACCGCTCAGTAGATGAAGTACTGGCAAAGATTGATGCGATTTCGATGGAAACGATCGATGAGTTAATTACACAAATTTTATTATCCGAACCGGCAATTGCGATTATCGGACCGGAAAACGAATAACGAAAAAAGGACAGCGCGTGCTAGCAGTTAGCATGCGCTGTCCTTTTAAAATTCGGCTGCCTGAAATTTTATTGCAGCCGATTTATAATATTGATAATAGATTATAAAACCAATAATCGAAACAATCGGTGCCCCCATTAGTTCAATATTCATAATACTAAATATAAACAAGATTAGTAAATGAACTAACGTAAAGATAAAAAAGTAGCCCAGCATTGTTCCAATTGATATGCTTTTCGTACCTTTAGTCGGATTGCTTAAATAATTTTTCACCATCGAGCCGACCGAAGCAATTCCTGCAGCAAAAGCGATTGAAAGTAATGACAATTCAATTGGCCCGATTTGATTATCCAAATATAAATATGTTTGATAAATCCCGATAGGAATCGTAATGATAAGCAAGAGCAGCAAACTGAAAACAAATAAGCTTTTTACAAAGTCCCTTGGATCAATCGGCATTACCCGGAATCGTTTTATAAAGTGATTTTCGATCAAGTAGCTCATACCTAATGACGGCGAGAGCAACATAAAATAGAAAACCATAAAACCAAAATTAATTTCTTTCAAAATAATCCACAGAATCGCGATCATCCCTACAATAAATAAAAAAACAGTGATAAATAGTTTTCGCGATAGATAAAAATGCATTTTAAGCAGTGCAATCATGAGACATCCCTCCTGTTTTCACGAAAGTAAGTGATGCTTGCTGCGATGATGAGAACAACTAATAAAACAAAGAATAATACGGTGCTCATTAAAGTTGTCAGGTTTTCAAAAAATGACAAAAATTGTGTGAACGCCAATGGAAGAAAGATGATGGAAAGGTTTAAAAAGTATCCGAATCTGATACGCCGAAACAGCAGGAAAAAAGCGATAATAAAAAAGCTGATGCCAAAGCTTACTAATAGCTGTTTGACAGAAGGCAAAACAAGTTGCTGTTCGAGTAATGTTTGAATAGCAGTCGATGCTACAATTGTATAAAGGATATAGTACAGTGTGTAACGTCCTAAAAATGAGAGGTCCACAATGAAAAATGTCTTTTTGGAAATCGGAAACAAACTTGTCATGACGAGCTGGCTCTCACGTTGATCCAGATAAACGGCACAGAGCGCTGTTATACTGATGGACAGTATAAAGTAAGCAGCCGATTCGGCACCTTCAAATAATAAAGGAAGAGCGATAATTGATGCCACAAGTGGTGTAAACAAAATCCATGCAGACAATTGCTGTCCGTAAAAACGAAAAAGCATCTGTTTCATTTTTTACGCCCCTTTACGAAAAACAGCATCAGATCATCAATCGTCGGTTTTTGCAATTCAATAACTGGATTCACGAATTCACGCATGACCAAGTACTCAATTCCAAATACATAATCCCGTTTGCCGATAATCGAATGGTTCGGTATAACTTTCGCTTCTTCATGAGATCCTTTCCAAATTCCGTAACCGTACAACAGGTCATCTTTATTCTCACTGAACAAAATTTCGCCATCATGGATAAATGTTATCGTATCTGCAATTTTCTCTAAATCTGTTGTAATATGCGATGAAAATAAAATGGCATGATCTTCTTGTTCCATAAAATTTTGTAGCATTCCGAGCACTTCATCGCGCACGATCGGATCAAGACCGCTCGTCGGTTCATCAAGCAGCAAAAGTTTCGGCCGGTGTCCTAGTGCAAGTGAAAGGGCGAGCTTCATTTTTGCTCCTTTAGACATTGTTTTGATTTTGTCATACTTCGGCACATCCAGCTGATCCAGCAATTGATAAAAATAAGGACGGTCCCAAGTAGGATACACATTTCCGTACAGCACATCGAGCTCCTTCGGTGTATAGCTTTCGGGTACATGCAGTTCATCAAATACAACCCCGATTTGCGCCTTTAACTCCACTTCATGTTCAACATGATCTTTTCCGAATAAAAAAATATCGCCGTCAATTTTTTTTAGCAAATTTAAAATGAGTTTGATTGTCGTCGATTTTCCGGCCCCGTTTTGCCCGATAAAGCCTGCAATCGTTCCGCTCTCAACCGTGAACGAAATATTTCTTAAACGAAATTTTTTGAATTGCTTCGAAACATTTTTTACTTCAATTGCGTTCATCATCATTCCTCCAATAGTAAATCGAGTAAGTCATGCAGTTCCTCTTTCGGCACATTGGCAGTTTTCGCGATGGATACCACTTTCGTGAAATGCACTTCAATTTGGCGGATCAGCTCTTCACGCAGGAAATCCTGATTGCGTTCCGACACATAGCTTCCTTTACCGGCAATCGTGACGATAAAGCCATCCCGTTCCAAATCTGCATACGCCCTCTTCGTTGTCATAACACTGATTTTCAATTCTTTCGCCAATGCCCTAATAGAAGGTAGGGAATCACCTGTTAACAGTGTGCCTGTCAAAATGGCCTGTTTTAACTGATCTGTAATTTGCTCATAAATAGGCTTTTCACTGTTATTGCTCAATTTGATAATCAATCATTTCACCTCACATGTTTAGACTGTGTATATACAGTATATACAGATATGGCAGATTATGTCTACTGAAAATTATAGAAACTAAATTTTAATATGATGGATTTTTAAATAAGGTTAATTACTGCCATTATTTTTCCGAACGAGTGCTGTATGATCGTTACCCGCGAATAGCTTCAAACTTAAATGTTGAACCATTTCACTTCTGCCCATGTTGATGCATATAGTAATGTAGGCTCTTACAAGAGGAGGGATACAATGCTTTTATCAGAGCTCGCTGAAAAAGAACTCATTGAAATGGCAAACGGCGTTCGATATGGATTTTTAGCTGAGACCGAATGTATTTTTGATGCCAAAACAGGAAAAATCACAGGCTTTGAAATGCCGGCACAAATGGTAAAGATGCCGTTCCAAAAGAAAAAGGCAGGGATGGTAAAATATATTCCCTGGAGTGAAATTATTTTAATTGGTGAAGACCGAATATTATTTCAAAAAACAACTTCGACATTAAAGCATGCCGATGATGACTGAACGCTGGCTTGTGATCGGTACAGACGAGCGGATGAAGTTTTTGGCGAAGCAGTTATCGACAAATGATCGCACGGTGTATTACAAAAATACGACTGTTTGGGATGAAGCACTGAACAAAGTGGCGTTGGAGCTGCACCCGACAGAAATTGTGTTGCCGATCCACCCTTTATCGATTCAAGTGGAGGAGCTTTTAGGTATACGTCAGGCACGATTTTTTGCGGGGAAATTGACAGATCAATGGAAACTAGTTCTTGAAAATAAGTGCTTGCATTATTATTTGGAAGATGAAACATTCATCTGGAAAAATGCCGCACTTACTGCAGAAGGCTTTCTAGCGCATTTGTATAAAGAAAAGGTAAATGTGCAGTATAAAACAATTATGATTACAGGGTTTGGACGTGTAGCAAAAATGCTTGCCCTGTTTTTAACACGTCTCAATGCAAAGGTCATCATCGCCGTTCGTTCGGAAACGCAAAAAGCCGAGGCCCTTGCATATGGCTATACTGGTATTGAATTAACTGAGAAAAATAGTATGGAAGCGGATTTTATGATTAATACGATCCCGACAAAATGGCTGACAAAGGATTTTGAATCATGGATGATCCGTCCGATTTATGATGTCGCATCAAGCCCGGGGTGTTTGAACGATATCAAATTATCTCAATATGAGCTGCTACCTGCATTACCTGGGAAATACTTTCCGCAAGCTGCAGCAAACTTATTATACGAAACGATACTAGAATTACGAAAGGAGGAAGCAAATGCTTGAGGGAAAACGCATTGGTTTAGGAATTACCGCATCACATTGTACGTATGAAGATGTCATACCGAAAATTACTCGATTTCGTGAAGCCGGTGCAACCGTTGTACCGATTATAACGCCTTCTGTATTACATGCAGCTACACGATTTGGAACGGGTGAAGAATGGATTGCGAAAATCGAAGAATTCTCTGGGGAAAAGGTTGTCAGTTCCATTGCGGAAGCGGAGCCGTTTGGACCGAGTAATCCATTAGACTGTATGGTAATCGCACCGATGACAGGGAACTCGATCAGTAAATTTGCGAATGCCGCAACAGACAATGCCGTACTGATGGCAGCAAAGGCGACACTTCGAAATGGTTCACCTGTAGTACTTGGTATTTCAACGAATGATGCGCTTGGGTTAAACGGAATGAATTTAATGAAATTAATGAATGCGAAAAACATTTTCTTCATTCCATTCGGTCAGGACGATCCAATTAAAAAACCGACGTCACTCATAGCGGATTTCACAAAAATGCTCGATACTGTAGCATATACGCTCGCTCATAAAAAACAGATCCAGCCGATATTTATACAATATTTTAAATAATCAAATTATCTCACACAATTCTAATAATATATGATACAATATCCAACATTATATACATACCGATATTTTTAGGAGAGATGAGACATGACAAAGAAATTGAATGTTGCCGTAGTTGGGGCAACAGGAGCTGTAGGTTCAAAAATGATGGAGAAGCTGATTGAGCGCAAATTTCCAATTGCATCTATCAAGTTTTTAGCTTCTGCTCGTTCAGCGGGAAAACAAATTGAATTCAATGGTGAAAACTATACGATAGAAGAAGCGAAACCGGAAAGCTTTGAAGGGATCGATCTAGCATTATTTTCAGCAGGCGGAGCTGTATCTGAAGTACTGGCACCTGAAGCAGCAAAGCGTGGAGCGATTGTTATTGATAACACAAGCCATTTCCGTATGGATCCAGAGGTACCGCTTGTTGTACCGGAAGTAAATCGCCATGCATTAAAAACGATTCCAAAAGGGATTATCGCAAATCCTAACTGTTCGACAATTCAAATGGTTGCAGCATTACAGCCAATCCGTGAAAAATTCGGCTTAACAAAAGTTGTTGTATCGACATATCAAGCGGTATCCGGTTCTGGTGTGGCAGCAATTGAAGAGCTGCGTGAGCAAAGTGCACAGTGGGATGCAGGGAAAAATGTTGAAGCGAAAGTTTTACCGGTTAAATCAGATAAAAAACATTATCCTATCGCACGTAACGTCATTCCGCAAATTGATAAGTTTACGGACAATGGCTTTACATATGAAGAAATGAAAATGATTAATGAAACGAAAAAAATTATGGAAGCACCTGAGCTAAAAGTCGCTGCAACATGTGTACGTGTTCCGGTTGTTTCAGGCCACTCAGAATCGGTTTATATCGAACTGGAGCAAGAAGCAACAGTACAGCAAATTTTTGACGCATTAACTGGGGCGCCGGGCATTGTTCTGCAAGATGACATTCGCGAACAGCTTTACCCGATGCCGATTTTTGCAGAAAATGAAGAACCGACATATGTTGGACGTATTCGCCAAGATTTAGACAACAAAAAAGGATTCCACTTATGGATTGTGTCAGATAATTTATTAAAAGGGGCTGCACTCAACTCTATTCAAATTGCAGAAGCTATGCTAGAGGATCACTTACTATAAGGGGAGGATTATTAGTTATGGATTTCGGACGTATTGGTACAGCGATGATTACGCCGTTTAAAAAGGACGGTACGATTAATTATCCTGAGTTAGAACGAATTATTGATCACTTAATTGAAAATGGTACAGATTCAATTATTGCTTGTGGAACAACTTCGGAAAACCCGACAATGTCAACTGAGGAAAAAATCGAGGTCGTGCGCTTTACTGTCGAAAAAGTGGCAGGACGCATCCCTGTTATTGCAGGTACAGGTGATAACGAAACAGCCTACTCGATTATGATGACTCATAAAGCAGAGGAAAATGGGGCAAACGGAATCATGCTCGTAACTCCATATTATAATAAGCCAAACCAGCGCGGCATGTATGCCCACTTTAAAACAATCGCAAAAGAAACAAAACTCCCTGTCATGCTATATAATGTCCCTGGTCGTACAGGTGCCAATATTTTAGCTGAAACAACGATTGCGATCAGCAAAGACGTACCGAATATTACATGCATTAAAGAAGCAAGCGGTAACCTGGATCAGATGGGCGACATCATTGAAAATGTCGATCCGGATTTCTATGTATATTCAGGGGATGACGGGTTAACATTACCACTGCTTGCTATCGGCGGACGCGGCATTATTTCTGTCGCTTCACATGTAGTAGGAAAAGATATGCAGCAAATGGTTCGCGCATTTGAAGAAGGCCGTCATCAGGAAGCTGCACAAATTCACCGTGCGTTATTGCCGCTCGTTCGTGCGTTATTTGCACAACCGAATCCATCTCCAATAAAATACGCGATGACAAAATTAGGCTTTGATACACTTGATGTACGGATGCCGATGATGGAAATGCTACCAGAAGAAAAGGCAGCATTTGATGAAATTTGGGATACGTATCAGGAAAAAGCAAAAAGTTTCCGCGCATTACAAGTGAACTAACACATAAACAGTCACACCTTCCGATGAGAAGCGGGTGACTGTTTTTTTATTTTTAGTCAGTATGAGGAAGATAGCGGATGAAGTGAGGAAGAATGGTCAGCAACTGAGGATTATGAGGCGGGGCTTGAGGATGATCGGTTACCAACTGAGGATTATCCAAATAAAACGGAGGATTAAAATTTCGGCATTCTGTAAAACGGTTGCGATTTTAATTTGCCCGCAGTTCCGTAAAAAAAGAAAATCACTTTTTTATTTGTACTAACGTCATTCTCACCGTATAATGAACTTTAAGTGGTTGCTGTTCGGAACAATTTAGGAGGAAATAAAGTGACAAAATCAAAAAATGAACTTATCCGTGTCATTCCATTAGGTGGAGTTGGCGAAATCGGAAAATCAATGTATGTAATAGAAATCGATGAAGAGCTTTTCGTAGTAGACAGTGGGCTCATGTTCCCAGAAGACGAAATGCTTGGAATTGATATCGTCATTCCAGATATCACGTATTTAGAGGAAAATAAAGAGCGCGTAAAAGGTATTTTCCTTACACATGGACATGAAGATGCAATTGGATCGATTGCGTATGTATTAAAGAAAATTAAAGCACCGGTATATGGTTCAAAGTTAACGATCGCATTGGCGAAGGAGCATTTAAAAGAATTGCCAGCACCTTACCAAGTGAAATTCTTTGAAGTATCGAGCAATAGTCGCATGAACTTCAATTCTACTTATGTGACATTCTTCCATACAACACATAGTATTCCAGATTCATTAGGTATTGTGTTCCATACTTCTGAAGGCGCTATCGTTCACACAGGCGAATTCAAGTTTGACCAGTCGGCAACAGGCAAGTTCAAGCCGGATTTGGCAAAAATGGCGATGCTCGGTGAAGAAGGCGTATTCATGCTTTTATCAGAATCAATGGAAGCAGAACGCCCAGGCTATACAACAAGTGAAGCAGTGATTGCGGAAGAATTGCAAAAAACGTTCCATTCGGCACCAGGTCGAATTATCGTAGCATTATATGCATCAAACTTTATTCGTATTCAGCAAGTATTTAGACAAGCTGCCGCATCGCACCGTAAAGTCGCGGTAGTCGGAAAATCGTTAGAAAAAATGGTCGATATCGGTGTGAACCTAGGCTATTTGGAAATCGATGAGTCAACACTTGTACCAGTAAACGAAATTCATAAATATCATGATGACGAAATTATTATTATGGCAACGGGCAACAAAGGTGAACCACTTGATGCACTAGATAAAATTGTGCGTAAACACCACCGTGACATTAAAATCAGAAATACAGATACAGTCTTGATTACATTTACACCATCACCAAGCATGGAAGTGCAAATGTATAACACGATGAACCAATTGGCTAAAGCTGGCGCACATGTCATGACTTCAAACAAAAAAGTCCATGTTTCCGGCCACGGCAGCGCGGAAGATTTAAAACTGATGCTGAACTTTATGAAGCCGAAATACTTTATTCCGGTTCAAGGGGAGTACCGCATGTTAATTGCGCACTCGAAACTTGCACAACAAGTGGGCTTGCAAAAATCACAAATCTTCATCGCAGATAAAGGCGATATTGTCGAGTACAAAAACGGCAAAGTGCGCATGACAGGGCGTGTACAAGCAGGGAATGTACTGATCGACGGAATCGGTGTAGGCGATGTAGGTAATATCGTTTTACGCGACCGTAAACTGCTTTCTCAAGATGGTATTTTCATTGTCGTTGTGACATTGAACCGTGCACAGAAGAAAATTGCTTCAGGTCCCGAAATTTTATCGCGCGGTTTCGTATACGTACGCGAGTCAGAACAGTTAATGGAAGAAGCTTCTGAAATCGCACGCGAAGTGATCGAGAAGTATGTCGGCAAAGAAACGTTCGAATGGACAAACATTAAGCAAGAAATTCGCGACACATTAAATCAGTATTTATTCCAAAAAACAAAACGTCGTCCAATGATCATTCCGATCATTATGGAGTATTAATTTGAAGGGGAGACAACGATCGTTGCTCCCATATCTATAATCAAAAAGGGTTTTCTTACATTAAGCGTGAGAAAGCCCTTTTTCTAACTAATTTTCCGGAGTGGGATGTACCTTGTTACTAGTATTAGAGAATGCTGGATAATTGCGGTAAAAACTAAAGTTTATTTGAAAAAAACTGATTTTTCGGTACATAGCAGTAATAACTATTCCATTCAGCACAAACTAAGTCAATTGATTAAATATAACGCATCACCACAACCCGGAAGCCTATATAGCAACTTTGGCGTCTAATATTAAGGAACAATTTTTAAGTAGGTGAACAAAGATTGGATAAAAAGAAAAGTACTAAAACAAAAGCAAAGGCAAAACCGACGCTAAAGCCAAAAACGAAAGAGGAGCTCCATCCGCTCGCATATGAAATTATCGGATTATTGCTGATTGCATTAGCCATTATCGAATTTCTGGAGTTCGGACTTGTTGGAAGAATGCTCCATTCAATTGCCATGTTTTTCTTCGGCAATCTGCATTTTATCATCCCATTACTATGCTTTTTAGTCGCTGGGATGTTAATGGTCAAACGCCGGGGTGTCCCATTTAATACCCGTGTCGTATACGGTGTGTTGTTTGTCGGTGCCAGCTTGACGATTTTCAGTCATAGCTTGTTATTCGAACAGATGCTTGCAACAAACACACTGTTGTCAAATTCCGTATTAAAGGAAACATGGAGAATACTCATCAGCACAGATGGAATCGTAAACCGCAGCAATGCGCTCGGTGGCGGTATGATCGGCGGATTATTATTCAGCCTGTTCCATGTATTATTTGATGCATCCGGAGCAAAAATTGCCGCATTTGTATTATTGGCCATCGGGATAATTTTAATTACCGGAAAAGCACTCGTGCCAATATTAGTAGAGAAGGCCCCTACACTTAAGGGAAAGTTCAAAAGAACGAAACGCAGCACAAGAAGTAAGCCAAAACCTGAACCTCAGCAGAAGCAGCGTCGTTCTAGAACCGAACCGATGATCGAAGAGGAAGCGGCTGATTTGGAAGACCTGATTATTACGACAGCAACGCCAACACATCATGAGCCGATCATTTCGAATTTTGTGGAGCAAGTAAAACAGGAACAGCAAAAAGGTATCGAAAACGAAGTGGAGGAAAAAATAAGTGAGCCGATTATGGCCGTAACATCCGAAACGGACCAAACCTACATTTTGCCGTCAATGCAGCAGCTGAACCCGCCGCCCGAACATGATCAAAGCGGCGAATATTCGGTTATTCAAACAAATGCAAAGAAACTGGAACAAACATTTTTAAGTTTTGGTGTAAAAGCGAAAGTGACACAAGTTCATTTAGGTCCTGCAGTGACAAAATATGAAGTAATGCCGGACACAGGTGTAAAAGTAAGTAAAATTGTCAGCCTTCAAGATGACTTGGCACTTGCCCTTGCAGCAAAAGATATTCGTATTGAAGCACCGATTCCCGGGAAATCGGCTGTCGGGATCGAAGTACCGAACAGTGAAGTGGCAGTCGTAACGTTACGTGAAGTGCTTGAAGCAAATGAGCAGGTAAAAGTCGGGGCCAAATTGTTGGTAAGTTTGGGACGCGATGTAACAGGCCAGGCGATTGCGGCAGAATTAAACAAAATGCCACACTTATTAGTTGCCGGTTCAACAGGGAGCGGTAAAAGTGTATGTATCAATGGTATTATTGTGTCACTATTGATGCGCGCAAAACCGAGTGAAGTAAAAATGATGATGATCGATCCGAAAATGGTGGAGCTAAGTGTGTACAACGGTATTCCGCATTTATTGGCACCAGTTGTAACAGATCCGCGTAAAGCGGCCCAGGCATTGCAGAAAGTTGTGTCGGAAATGGAACGACGCTATGACCTGTTTTCACATTCCGGTACAAGGAATATTGAAGGATATAACGAATATATCGATATAAGCAATGAAGAGGCAATGGAGAAACAGCCGAAGCTTCCGTATATTGTCGTAATTGTCGACGAGTTGGCGGACTTAATGATGGTTGCGTCGAGTGAAGTGGAAGATGCGATAACACGACTTGCCCAAATGGCACGTGCAGCAGGGATTCACCTCATTATCGCAACACAAAGACCGTCTGTTGATGTTATTACCGGCATCATCAAAGCGAATATTCCTTCACGTATTGCATTTGCCGTGTCGTCGTCTGTCGATTCACGCACAATCTTGGATATGGGCGGCGCCGAAAGATTACTTGGCCGCGGTGATATGCTGTATTTACCGGCAGGAGCATCTAAACCAGTTCGTGTGCAAGGTGCATTTGTAAGTGATCATGAAGTCGAAAGAATTATTAATAGTGTCATTGAGCAGCAAAAAGCTCAATATGAGGAGGCGATGATTCCGACTGATGAACCAATCGTTGACGTGATGGACGAAACGGACGACTTGTATGACGATGCCGTACAACTCGTATTGGAAATGCAAACAGCTTCCGTATCTTTACTGCAGCGCCGATTTAGAATCGGGTATTCACGTGCAGCTCGGATTGTCGATCAAATGGAGCAGCGCGGGGTTGTCGGACCACCAGAAGGAAGTAAACCACGTCAGGTTCTAGGAAATCGATTTTAACTAGGAAAACCTTGACATTGTCGCACTTTTCGGAATATATTCTTTTCTATAAGTTTTGAAATAAATTCGCTAATTTTTCACATTAACATGACACATTTAAAGAAATATGTTTTCTTTTTTCGTTTAAAGTGTTATATTATTCACGAATTAGTAGGAATGTTGTACATCAGATGTCTGATCTCTATGTTATGGTGGTGATACTAATTGACAATTAAAGCAGATCATCGTCATTTATACTTACAAGTTATTGATCGTTTGAAGTCAGATATAGATAAAGGGACCTATCGTGAAAACGAAAAATTACCCTCAGAATTCGAACTTTCAAAAAC
Source organism: Solibacillus isronensis (assembly GCF_023715405.1). Lineage (NCBI taxonomy): Bacteria > Bacillati > Bacillota > Bacilli > Caryophanales > Caryophanaceae > Solibacillus > Solibacillus isronensis. The sequence goes on along the minus strand of NZ_JAMBOC010000001.1, from coordinate 1,719,620 downwards.
ATTGGGTGTAAGTCGTGCAACGCTTCGTGAAGCACTGCGACTTTTGGAAGAAGAAAACGTTATTATCCGTCGTCATGGTGTTGGTACATTCGTCAATCCAAAGCCGGTCTTTACGTCAGGCATTGAGCATTTATCGAGTGTATCTTCTATGATTGAAAACGCTGGTATGAATCCAGGCACAATCTTCATCAGTGCGAAGGAAGAAAAAGCCACGGAAGATGATGTGGAACGTTTCCAAGCTGACATTGATGACAATGTTATCACGATTGAACGTGTAAGAACGGCAGACAATGAACCGGTTGTTTACTGTGTAGACAAAGTACCGGCCAATTTACTGCCAAATGAATTTATAAGTAATCAAAACGTTTCGATTTTCTCGGCTTTAGAGCAAACCGGATCTATCCGTGTCGCATATGCAGTGACATATATTGATCCAGTAGGCTTCCACGATGAAGTATCACCGATATTGAAATGTGGGCCGGAAACAGCATTGCTTGTATTAAAGCAACTTCACTATGATGAAAATGATCGTGTTGTTCTTTATTCAAAAAATTATTTCAGAGCTGACAAATTCAGCTTCCATGTAGTACGTAAACGGGTGTAGAACAATAATTTCTATTATTTAATTCCTGCTAATATCAATTACCTTTGAGGGGGACTCATTAATGAAAAAGCGTAAATTTGGTTTATTAATTTCTTCTGTAGTAGCAACTGGTGCAATTTTGGCGGCATGCGGAACTGACGAAGAGTCAACTGATTCAAAAGACACTTCAAACAATGATTCTAAATCTGGTTCTGAAACAAGCACTGACGCAGGTTCTGGCGATTTCTCAATCGCAATGGTTACAGACGTAGGTGGCGTAGACGACAAATCATTCAACCAATCAGCTTGGGAAGGTGTTCAACAATTCGGTGCTGACAACGGCCTATCTAAAGGTGACGGTGGTTTCGACTACTTACAATCTCAATCAGATGCTGACTACAACACAAACTTAAACAACTTATTACGTCGTGACTTCGATTTAGTTTTCGGTGTTGGTTTCATGATGGGTGATGCAATTGAAGAGATCGCTAATGACAATCCAGATGCACAGTTAGCATTAATCGATGCTGAAGTAGAAGCTGATAACGTAGCAAACATCCTGTTCAAAGAGCAAGAAGGCGCTTTCTTAGCTGGTGTTGTTGCAGCTTCAATGTCTGAATCAGGCAAAATCGGTTTCGTAGGTGGTACAGATATCCCAGTAATTAACCGCTTCCACGCTGGTTTCATCGAGGGTGCAAAAGCTGTTAACCCGGACATCGAAATCCAAGTAAACTACACAGGTGTATTCGACGATGCATCTAAAGGTAAAATCGCTGCGAACTCAATGTACTCTTCTGGCGTAGATATTATTTTCCACGCTGCTGGTGGTACTGGTAACGGTGTATTCTCAGAAGCTAAAGAGCGTAAAGCAAAAGATAAAGATGCTAACGTATGGGTAATCGGTGTTGACGCTGACCAATATGCAGAAGGTCAAGTTGATGACTCTACTAACATCACTTTAACTTCTATGTTAAAAGGTGTTAACAACGCGGTAGTGGATATCGCTACTAAAGCGAAAAACGGTGAGTTCCCAGGTGGTACAACTACTGTTTACGGTTTAGCTGAAGATGGTGTTGGCTTAGCAGATTCTCGTGGTGCAATTCCTCAAGAAGTAATGGATAAAGTAGAAGAATATAAAGAGAAGATTGCTTCTGGCGAAATTAAAGTTTCAGAAGAAAAACCTAAAGATAAATAATAATTCTTAATGGTAGTCATCATAGGGGAATTATTCCCCTATGATGATTTTCTAATGTAAAGGTCTGTTTTAAATATTCGGTAAATTTAGTATTAAAAGAAATGTAAGCGTTATATTTTCATAGAATTGTAAGACAAGGGACTTATTTAGTGTAGAATTCGTCTGAAAAATTAATAGATGAAAGATTTTTACAAAAATCTTTCATGTGTTAATTTTATAAAAATACTTTTAAAGATAAATAGCCTAAGGGAGTGAGTCTAGTGGAATACGTGATTGAAATGCTAGGGATCCGCAAAGAGTTCGGTAATTTCGTAGCAAACAACAATATCACCCTCCAGTTAAAAAAAGGCGAAATTCATGCACTATTAGGAGAAAACGGTGCAGGTAAATCGACTTTAATGAATGTACTTTTCGGTCTATATCAACCAGAAGCCGGAGAAATTAAAGTACGCGGAGAATCAGTAAAAATTACAGATCCGAACAAAGCAAATGATTTAGGAATCGGAATGGTGCACCAGCACTTTATGCTTGTGGAAAACTTTACGGTTACGGAAAATATCATTTTAGGCAGCGAACCTACGAAACTGGGAGCTATCAATATTAAAGATGCTGCAAAAGATATCGCTGCATTATCGAAGAAATACAACTTGGATGTGGATCCATATGCGAAAATTGAAGATATTTCTGTCGGAATGCAACAGCGTGTAGAAATTTTAAAAACACTATACCGCGGTGCGGAAATCTTAATTTTTGACGAGCCGACTGCATCATTAACACCGCAAGAGATTACGGAATTAATGGCAATCTTAAAACTTCTGATTAAAGAAGGCAAGTCGATTATCATCATTACGCACAAGCTGAAAGAAATTATGGAAGTATCTGACCGTGTAACAATTATCCGTAAAGGTGAAGGTGTTGGAACGGTAGTAACAGCTGAAACCAATCCGGATCAGCTTGCGGAATTAATGGTTGGTCGACAAGTAGAATTCAAAACAGAAAAAGGGGAAGCAAACCCTACTGAAGAAATCTTTAAAGTCGAAAACCTTGTTGTAACGGATTACCGGGATGTTGAAAAAGTAAAAGGTCTGAATTTATCGATTCGCCGCGGTGAAATCGTTGGTATTGCAGGGATTGACGGAAATGGTCAATCAGAATTAATCGAAGCAATTACAGGACTGCGCAAAATCAAGAGCGGTAAAGTAACTTTAGGCGGCAAAGATATTACAGGTTTAAAACCGCGTGAAATTACGGAAACAGGTGTAGGACATATTCCTCAGGACCGTCACAAACACGGGCTAGTCCTGGATTTCCCTATTGGGCACAATATCGCACTACAAACTTACTATAAATCGCCAATTTCTAAAGGCGTTATAATGGACTATAAGAAGATAAATGAAAAAGCACGCCAAATCATTGAAGAGTATGATGTTCGTACAGGTCAGGGCGAAATGACGCCAGCACGAGCGCTTTCAGGCGGTAACCAGCAGAAGGCCATTATCGGACGTGAAGTTGACCGTGATCCGGATCTGCTGATTGCAGCACTTCCTACTCGTGGATTGGACGTAGGGGCAATTGAATTTATTCACTCTCGTTTAATCGAGCAACGTGATAAAGGGAAAGCCGTATTATTGATTTCCTTTGAATTAGATGAAGTTATGAACGTTTCTGACCGCATTGCCGTAATTTACGATGGGACAATCGTGGATACGGTCTATCCGAAAGAAACATCTGAACAAGAGCTGGGCTTATTAATGGCCGGTGAAAAACGTAAAGCAAAGGCAGTTAAGGAGGGGAACGAATAATGTCAAATCGAGTTGTGAATCTGCTCGTTCCACTCATCTCGGTAGTTTTAGGATTACTCGTTGGCGGTATCGTCATGGTTGTCAGCGGCTATGATGCAATCGATGGGTATACAGCACTATGGAATGGTATTTTCGGAGATTCTTATTCTATCGGTAATACGATCCGTCAAATTACACCTTATATTTTAGCAGGTCTTGCAGTAGCATTTGCCTTCCGTACAGGATTATTCAACATCGGTGTTGAAGGTCAGCTATTAATGGGTTGGCTAGCAGCGGCATATGTCGGTTATGCAATTGAAGGATTACCACGTATTATCCACTTGCCATTAGCATTACTAGCGGCTGCTGCAGCTGGTGCATTCTGGGCATTTATCGTCGGTTTCCTGAAAGCAAGACTTCAAGTACACGAAGTAATTGCTTCGATTATGTTAAACTACACAGCATTATACTTAACAAATGCTGCGATTAAATCATTATCAGACGGCGGATTCAAAACGCCGACAGTATTAGAATCAGCTACATTACGTAATCAGTGGTTACGTGAAATTACGGATAATTCAAGTCTTCACTTAGGAATTATCGTGGCACTGATCATGGTAGTTGTTATGTGGTTTATTTTAGAAAAAACAACTCGCGGTTATGAGTTGAAAGCAGTAGGGTTCAACAAAAACGCTGCTGAATATGCGGGTATGAACGTAAACCGCAACATCATTTTAGCAATGACAATTTCCGGTGTATTCGCCGGTCTGGGCGGTGCGATGGAAGCATTGGGAACATACCAAAATGCTTCGATTAAAGCAGCGGCATCAGGTATCGGATTCGACGGGATCGCTGTAGCATTACTAGGTGCGAACAATCCGATCGGTGTATTCTTCGGAGCTTCATTATTCGGTTCCCTGAAATACGGATCATTAAACATGCCGAACGAAGCAGGTATTCCGGAAGAAATCGTATCGATCATTATTGCAGTAATTATTTTATTCGTAGCTTCAGGCTATATTTTACGTGTTGGTTTACAGAAATTCGGAAAGAAAAAGGAGGGCAAGTAACATGAGCTTTTTAGAAGTGTTATACTTTATCGTCCCTTCTGCCCTTTTATACGCAACACCGCTTATTTTAACAGGTATCGGGGCTCTATTCTCGGAGCGTGCAGGGGTAATCGGTCTTGGTGTTGAAGGGTTAATGATTGTCGGTGCATTTACAGGTATTTATATCAACTTAGAATACTATGATGATTTTGGCAGAAATGTAATTTGGCTTGCGTTACTTGCTTCATTATTAGCAGGAGCAATTTTCTCGCTAATCATTGCGATCGCAGCAGTAACATTCCGTGCAGACCAAACGGTAACAGGTGTTGCACTAAACATGCTAGCTGCAGCCATTACAGTTTTCTTAGTAAAACTGATTTACGGTAAAGGTCAAACAGATATGGTTCAAGCACCATTACAACGTTTTGAAATACCGTATTTATCCGATATACCGTTTTTAGGACCATTGCTGTTCCACAACGTGTATTCAACAACGATTATCGCGTTCATTGTGGCAATCGGTGCATGGTTCGTACTTTACAAAATGCCATTCGGTTTACGTATCCGCGCAGTTGGGGAACATCCAATGGCAGCAGATACAATGGGTATTAACGTAGCGAAAATGCGTTATATCGGCGTTATGATTTCCGGTGCGTTAGCAGGTGTCGGTGGTGCATCATTAGCGATGACATCATCAAGTGATTTCTCTGCATCAACAGTAGCCGGACAAGGTTTCATCGCCATCGCCGCAATGATCTTCGGTAAATGGCATCCGATCGGAACATTAGGTGCCGCACTATTCTTCGGCTTGGCACAAACATTAAGTATCGGTGGCGGGAACATCCCATACATTCAGCAGATCCCACCAGTAATCCTGCAAGTCCTGCCATACGTCCTGACAATCCTGGCATTAGCAGGCTTCGTAGGAAAAGCAGTAGCACCAAAAGCATCAGGCGTTCCATACATCAAAGGAAAACGCTAATTATAGAACCGTCTGTACAAAGTGGATTTGTACAGGCGGTTTTTTGGTGTTGATTGAGTGGGAGGGCGTTGATTTATTAACCGAGTTGCGGAGGGAAGTAGAACATCTTGAAGGTGAAGTAGAATGTTTTCAGGCTAAAGTGGAAACTGTTTATGTAAAGTAGAACGATTCGCCGGTAAAGTAGAAAGCGTGGAATTTATTAGCCGAGTTACGGGTGAAAGTAGAACCTGTTGAAGAGGAAGTAGAAAGTTCTCCGGCTAATGTAGAAACTATTCAAAGAAAAGTAGAAAGTTTTGCGACTAAAATGGAAACTATTTAGGAAAAAGTAGAACAAATATCCAGGATAGTAGAAAGCGTTGAACTTATTAGCTAATTGGCTGGAAAAAGTGGAACGTATAGAGGGAGAAGTAGAAAGTTTTATGGCTAAAGTGGAAACTATTCAAAGAAAAGTAGAATAGGTAGACCGTAAAGTAGAAAATTCGTTTTTATTAGCCAAGTTGCGTTAAAGCGTGAACTTTGAAGGGAATAAAATTCACCGTACCTTGCCTCAAATTAAATAAGCAGCCCAAACTTCATACAAAACCATAGTTGTGCGGAGTGGAGGGGCCGACTCCTTTGGGATTAAGCGTGCGCGGAAAATCCACTTGATGTATGGCGCCGTAGAGGCATACATCAAGTTAGTTGGAGCCACGCCCCCAGGAAAGCGTGCCCCGCAACGCAGCACAACGGCCCCCATTAAGAAACGCAGAAAGCGTAAAGAAATTTTATTTGAAAAAGAAATATTTTTTATTTTCACTCGTTCACAATTTTCATTCATAAATGTCACGAGTTAGGGAATACTTAGTACGGATAATAACTTTGCACAAATCAAGGCAACACATGTATAGTAGAGAAGAAGCATTTATATTTATATTCACGAGGTAGTCAGGAGGAGTTTTTTTGTTTTTAACAACAGAAATTGCGAAAGGTGTTTCGCTTCATATACGACAAACCGCCCAATTCAAAACGGTGAACTTTTCGATTAAATGGAGAGCGCCATTAAATGAAGAAACAGCGGCACAGCGTACAGTATTATCGAATGTCCTGCAGCACAGCAACGAAAAATTTCCAACATCGGCAAGTTACCGCAGCTATTTAGATGACCTGTTCGGCACAGTATTGTACTTTGACACGGCAAAGCGCGGTCAGGAACATACAGTATTATTAAATGTCGAAACAGTAAACGACCAATATTTATCGCATGGCAATGTATTAAATGAAGCAATCGACCTGATCCAGGAAGCGATCTTCAAACCGAACTTCGAAAACGGTGTATTTAAAGAATCAATTGTCAACCGTGAAAAGGAAATGGTTATCCAACGAATCCAATCAATTTTCGATGACAAGTCACGCTACGCACAAAAACGTTTAACAGAAATTATCCGTCCAAACAGTGCAGCCTCAATTTCTGCAAACGGTAATATCGAAGCCGTAAAAGCAATTACACCACAATCATTGACAAAAACATATGAAGATATGCTAGCAAATGATGTCATTGATATTTACGTTGTCGGTGATATTAATGTAGAAGAAATGACCGAAAAGTTAAAAGCAGCATTTCCATTTGCAGACCGCAATGTACTACAAAAGACACAAGAAAATACTGCTCCTGCAAATGTCGAACCATATACGAAAGAAACGCAGGATATGAAACAAGGGAAACTGCATATCGGCTACTCGACACCAGTACGATTCGGCGATGAAGATTTCCCTAAAATGCAAATTTTCAACGGAATCTTTGGCGGTTATGCCCATTCAAAACTGTTTATGAATGTCCGTGAAAAAGAAAGTTTAGCTTATTATGCATCAAGCTCCTATTCTTCACAATACGGATTACTGTTTGTCGTGTCAGGTATTGAGCCGGCAAATGAAGAAAAGGCACGCAAATTAATTGCCGAACAATTAAAAGTAATGCAAAATGGTGAAATTACCGATTTGGAATTGGCGCAAACGAAGGCAATGCTTATTAACCAGTTAAAAGAAGCATTGGATTCACCTCGTGGCCAAATTGAAATTTTTGACCAATACAAAGTATTAGACGAACCGTTTACTATGGATACGTGGACTGCACGCTGGCAATCTGTGTCAAAAGAAGATGTGCAAAAAGTGGCACAGGATATTAAATTAGAAGCAACGTATTTCTTATGCGGTAAGGGGGAGTAATCCATGGAAACAATTGAATTCCAGCAACTAGATGAAACATTATATTACAAGCAACTAAACAATGGATTAGACGTATACATTTTGCCGAAAAAAGGTTTTTCAAAAACATTTGTGACATTTACAACGAAGTATGGTTCGATTGACCGTACATTCGTACCTATCGGAGAAACAGAGCCGATTACAGTTCCGGACGGGATTGCCCACTTTTTAGAGCATAAAATGTTCGAAAAAGAAGACGGGGATGTATTCCAAAAGTTCAGTGAAGTGGGCGCGCAGGCAAATGCATTCACATCATTTACCCGCACAGCGTACTTGTTCTCTGCAACGGACCATATTTATAAAAGTACTGAAACATTACTGAATTTCGTACAGGAGCCGTACTTCACGGAAGAAACGGTGAATAAGGAAAAAGGCATTATCGGACAGGAAATTACGATGTACGATGATCAGCCGGATTGGCGTTTATATTTTGGTGCGATTGAAAATATGTACCATAACCACCCGGTGAAAATTGATATTGCCGGCACGATCGATTCAATTGACGGAATTACAGCCGAGCATTTATATACGTGCTACAACACGTTTTACCACCCATCAAACATGCTATTGTTCGTAATTGGTGCAGTAGACCCTGTTGAAATGATGGCATTTATTGAAGATAACCAAAACAAAAAGACATTCCAGGAGCCGACAGACTTAAAACGCTTATTTGATGAAGAACCAACAAATGTAGCGGAAAAAGAGCGCGTGCTTCATATGGATGTGCAAAAGCCAAAAGTGTATGTTGGATTAAAAGCGAAGCAAGTTGGTTTAAGCGGCGAAGAAATGCTGAAGCATGAGCTTGCTGTACAAATTGGTGTTGAATGTTTATTCGGCCGCGCTTCATCATTCTATACAGATGTGTATGAAAACGGCTTAATCGATGAATCATACGGCTATGATTTCTCATTGGAAAACGGCTATGGATTTGCACTGATCGGCTCGGATTCGGAACAGCCGGAACAGCTTGCCAAATTGATTAAAGAAAAGTTGGCAGAATCAGAGCAAGGAAACTTATTTACTTCTGAAGATGTAGAACGTATTAAACGTAAAAAAATCGGTTTCTTCCTGCGTGCACTGAATTCCATCGAATTTATCGCCAACCAGTTTACACGTTACAAATTCAACGATATGAATTTATTCGACGTTGTACCGGTCCTGGAGACAATTACTGTGGAAGATATCGAAAAAGCGTTTAAAACAATTCAAGGTGAAGAGCAACAAACGGTGTTTACAATTATGCCAGTTAGCGGGCGCGATCAAAAATGAAGAAGTTTGCATTAGTTTGCGGTGCTTCCGGTGCGATTGGGCAAGCAATTTGCCAGCAGTTAGCACAGGATGGCTGGTCACTCTATCTGCATTATCATACTGGGCATACTGTCATTGACAGTATGCTTCAAGTGTTTACCGAGAACTTTCCGGATCAGGAGTTTATCCCGGTAAAAGCCGATTTCAGCAGTGACACCGGGGCGGAGCAAATTGCCGCCCAAATTTTTTCATTACAGGCGATCGTTTATGCGAACGGCCATGCATTCTATGATTTACTGGAAAACACACCAGCCGAGGAAATGACGAAACTTTGGCACGTCCATGTACAAAATCCGATGCGGACGACGGCGCTGCTTGCGGGCAAATTACGAACGAACAAAGTCAGCTATGTGCTTGTCATTGGTTCGATTTGGGGTGATGTCGGTGCAGCTGGAGAAGTAGCCTACTCCGCTGTAAAAGGCGCCCAGCACAGCTTCGTGAAAGCGTACTCTCAGGAAGCGGCATTTAGCGGTATTCGCGTTAACGCGATTGCACCTGGAATTATCAATACAAAAATGAACGCAAAGTTTGATGCAGAGGAGCGCGAAATGATCGAAAGCCAAATCCCTTTGCAATCATTTGGCGAAGCGCTTGATATTGCGAATATGGCGGCTTTTTATTTGAGCGGACGCGCTGATTATGTAACAGGACAAATAATTCGAGTTAATGGCGGCTGGTACATATAATTTCCCGATATCCGCACATACTATTTGTGCGAGAGGAGGGAAAGCAAATGGGACTATTACAAAACTGGGAACAATGGACAAGCTTCTTAGGTAAACAAGTATCTGATGCAAAAGAAAGCGGCATGCCTAATAAAATGATTGAGAAAGCCGCAGTTCAGATTGGCGAGTATCTTGCGAAAAACGTTGACCCACAAAACGAGCAAGAGCGCGTATTATCGGATTTATGGTCTGTTGCCGAAAAGGACGAAAAGCAAGCGATTGCAAGCTGCATTATGAAGCTCGTTCAAAACAAAACAACACACTAATTAGTTTTACGGAAAAAATGTCACTCACTGCATTAGTGAGCGGCATTTTTTTATGGATGCGAAAGTGGCGAATAAGCACCTTAAGTTGACGATTAAATGGTCAAAACTGACGAATATCTCTATAGAAGTGGAGAATAAATTTACTCTACATAAAAAGTGGCGATTATTTCAATAAAGTTGACGATTATTCCATACATATTGAGGATTAACACTTAATAAGAATGTCTAATAAATCCCCCTTCTTTTAAACAAATTTTCCTTGCATGATTTTCTATTAGTACCAATCTCCAACTGTAAATGCACGATTGTCCAACATTGATACTTCTAGAACGTGTTTTTTCAAAAATTATTTCAAGAAAACTAACAAAAACGTGGCTTTCTAACTTTTCAATAGGTAGAAAATCCGCTATGATGGAACTTGTAAGAAATAAATACGTTTCTATTATGAGGGGACAGATACAAAATGGGCGAATGGTATTTTGAATATGAAATTCAAGTGAATCGACCAGGTTTATTAGGAGATATTGCATCGCTGTTAGGAATGCTTCGCGTTAATATTGTCTCGATTAACGGTGTGGATGAGGAGCATCGAGGAATGCTGTTATCTACAGAGAATGAAGAATCTATCCAGCGTTTTATTTCAATCGTCTCAACAATGGAAAATATTAATGTAACAAGATTTCGTGAGCCAAAGCTGCGTGATCGATTGGCTGTTCGGCATGGGCATTATATACCGAAAGATGCGGATGAAAAAAATACATTCCGGTTCGTACGTGACGAATTAGGAATTTTAGTTGATTTTATGGCCGAATTATTTAAAAAGGAAGGGCATAAATTAATTGGGATCCGTGGAATGCCGCGTGTAGGAAAAACAGAATCAATCGTTGCTGCAAGCGTGTGCGCGAATAAAAAATGGATTTTCATCTCTTCTACTATGATTAAACAAACTGTCCGCAATGCGTTAATGGGTGATGAGTTTAATGGGAATAATATTTTTATATTGGATGGTGCCGTGACACGTCGCTCGACGGATGAACGCCACCAGCAGTTAGTTCGGGAAATCATGGGTATGCCGACGATTAAAGTCATTGAGCATCCAGATCTGTTCGTACAGCATTCATCATATAAAATAGAAGATTTTGACTATATTATCGAATTGCGCCATGAACCGAATGAGGAAATAACATATGAAATTATCGAAAAGAATAATATGTTATCGAGTACAGACCATTTTGGCGGGTTTGGTTTTTAGTAAATAAGAGGGCTTAGTGCCATCTTTATTTGAATATATTAAAAGTAGGTGTTTTTTTTGACGGAACTAGGAGCTCGCTTGAAAGAGGCGAGATTAGCTAGAGGTTATAGTCTAGATGATTTGCAAAATATCACGAAAATCCAAAAACGTTATCTAATAGGAATCGAAGAAGGCAACTATACAATTATGCCTGGTTCTTTCTATGTACGTGCCTTCATTAAGCAGTATGCCGAAGCAGTTGGATTAGATGCGGATGAAGTATTAACTGAGTATCGAAAAGATATTCCGGAAATGCAAAAAGAAGAAGTCGCCCAATCATTCACACAAAGTCCGAGTCGCCGTAATATGAAAGCGACATCGAGCAATAAGATGATGGAAGCAATGCCGAAATTGATCGTTGCATTGTTTGCGATTGTCATTATTATCGTTATTACAACTCTATACTTCCAAAAAACGGGCAGTACGCCGGATGGAGGAGAAGAGGAGATTGAACCGATCGAATACGAACAAAATCCGAATTCAACACCAACAAAACCTGTTGAAGACAACGAAGAAAACACAGAAGATGACACTGAAGAAAATGTTGAGCCTGAAGAACCTGTCACAGACGAGCCTGAAGTAGCTCAAACAATCAGTGAAGGTGTTGTACAAGGCGAAGATTCAACATTTGAAGTATCAGGTACAGACAGCTTAAATGTCCGTATTGAAGTATCAGGTGAAACATGGGTTGGTATCCGAAATGAACAACAGCAGGAGCAAGTGAATGCAACAGTTTATAAAGCTGGAGATATCGTAGAAAATGATTCAACTGCAGATGGCTATGCAAGAATCCGTTTGGGGAATTCAAAAGTGGCTAAAGTATATGTAAATGATGTAGAATTGACATACGCACAAGATCGTATGACGCAAAATATCATTTTAAAATTAGTGAATGAAGGACAAGGAGAGTAGTCATCTTAAAAGATGGCTCTTTTCTTTAGACGAAAGGTGTTAACAAATGAACATTCCAAATAAGATTACAGTCTCGCGCATTTTATTAATCCCACTATTTGTGATTGTAATGATGTTTGATTTCGGTTGGGGAAATATGACGCTGTTTGGCGCGGAAATGCAAGTGAACTATTTTGTTGGGGCACTGATTTTTATTTTCGCTTCGGCAACGGACTGGGTAGATGGCTACTATGCCCGCAAATATAATTTAGTGACGAACTTAGGGAAGTTTTTGGACCCGCTTGCAGACAAGCTGCTCGTTTCTGCTGCCTTTATTTTATTGGTGGAAATCGACCTGGCACCTGCCTGGATTGTCATTATCATTATTTCGCGTGAGTTCGCGGTAACGGGACTTCGACTGATTTTAGCAGGACAAGGGGAAGTCGTAGCGGCGAACCAGCTTGGTAAAATTAAAACTTGGGCCCAAATCGTGGCGATTTCTGCATTAATTTTACACAATACGATTTTTACATTAGTTGGCATACCTTTTGATATGATTATGCTTTATGTAGCATTGTTCTTTACAGTATGGTCTGGATGGGATTATTTCTATATAAACCGTCGTGCATTATTGGATTCAAAATAAATAAAATTTCTAAAACTAGGTTAGAATTTCTTTTAGGATAGGTAATAGTAATAAGTATCCATAAAAGATAGAACAAGACTCGTGAACGCGAGGAATGTTTTTCTAATCTAGTTTTTCTTTATTTTTACAGCAGTTGCCAAAACAACTGCTGTAAAAAAAGCCTCTGGCAGATGTCACAGATTTTCTAAAGGTACTTTTGAGTATACGCTAGAGCGTATACTCAAAAAATCTGGACTCCATTACGCCAAGGCGAAATTGATCTATAGGGGGTTTTAGGAATGAATGCAGAAATTATAGCGGTAGGATCAGAATTATTATTAGGACAAATCGCCAACACGAACGCGAAATTTATTTCGAGCCAGCTTTCGGAACTTGGCATTAATGTGTATTATCATACAGTTGTGGGAGATAACGAGGCGCGGCTTCTAGAGGCAATTAAAATTGCGGAACAGCGCGCGGATGTAATTATCTTCTCAGGTGGTTTAGGTCCGACGAAGGATGATTTAACGAAAGAAGCAATTGCGAAACATTTGAATCGTACGTTAGTGTTTGATGAAACGGCGCTGTTTGCAATTGAAGAGTTCTTCTCAAAGCAAAGACGACCAATGACGGAAAACAACCGGAAACAGGCGCTTGTACTGGATGGCTGTGATGTATTATTAAACCAGCACGGTATGGCACCGGGGATGTTTTTAGAGGAAAATGACCTTATTTATATTTTACTGCCGGGTCCGCCAAAAGAACTTGAGCCGATGTTTCAATATGAAACAAAGCCAAAATTGGCGGCACTTCTGCATGACGGTGGGGTTATTTTATCGCATGTACTGCGCTTTTACGGTATCGGTGAAGCAGATCTGGAAACCCGCATACAGCATATTTTGGATGAACAAACAAATCCAACTGTTGCCCCGCTTGCTTCAGACGGTGAGGTAACATTGCGTATTACGGCAAAAGCTCAAAATGAACCACAGGCTTTCCGTCTTATTGAATTGAAGAAACGTGAAATTCTCGATATTGTCGGAGAATACTATTACGGTGTAAATGATGAATCATTAGGCTTCAAGCTTGTACAAATGCTTCTGGAGAATGAGTTAACGGTTTCCGCTGCCGAAAGTTTAACGGCCGGTCTGTTCCAGTCGGAGCTGGCAGAAGTTCCGGGAGTCGGATCTGCATTAATCGGCGGTGTCGTAACATATACGAAAGAAGCGAAAATCAAACATCTCGGTATTTCCGGTGAACTGCTTGATGAATACGGAATCGTCAGCAGTGAATGTGCTGCGGCAATGGCGACGCAAGTCCGAGAAAAGTTCGGGACAGATATCGGAGTTGGACTGACAGGTGCAGCTGGACCGGGCGATCATGACGGACAGCCTGCAGGATCGATCTGGGTCGGTATCAAGATCGGTGACACAGAGCCATTAACGTACCGACTGCAATTAACCGGCTCAAGAAATACAAACCGGATCCGCGCGGTGAAGTTTACGTTCAGCTATTTAATGAGGGAATTGGCGAATCAAGGGTACAAAAAGCTGATTTAATTGTCGGTTTCTTTTGATAAAGGCGATTTGATCACTGATTTAAAGGCATTTAGAAACATTCAAATAAAAGGCGAAAATATGTTCGCTTTTTTCTTGAATGTTATCTCATTAGCAAGTATAATAGAGACATAAGTTAAATAAAGCTTTTTCTTAAGGAGGAAATAGTTTGAGCGATCGTAAAGCAGCATTAGATATGGCGTTAAAACAAATAGAAAAACAATTCGGTAAAGGTTCTGTCATGAAACTGGGTGAAAACTCAAACCGTCATATGGAGACAACTTCATCAGGCTCTATCGCAATTGATGCAGCATTAGGTATAGGCGGCTACCCGCGCGGACGTATTGTAGAAGTTTACGGACCGGAATCATCTGGTAAAACAACAGTTACATTACATGCCATCGCAGAAATTCAGGCAAACGGCGGTACGGCAGCGTTTATCGATGCTGAGCACGCACTTGACCCGGTATATGCACAAAAATTAGGTGTTAATATTGACGAATTATTATTATCACAGCCGGATACAGGTGAACAAGCACTTGAAATCGCGGAAGCATTAGTACGTTCTGGTGCGATTGATATTATCGTAATCGACTCTGTAGCAGCATTAGTACCAAAAGCAGAGATCGAAGGCGAAATGGGTGACTCGCACATGGGTCTTCAAGCGCGTTTAATGTCTCAGGCATTACGTAAATTATCAGGTGTTATTAACAAATCGAATACGCTTGCTATTTTCATCAACCAAGTTCGTGAAAAAATCGGTGTTATGTTCGGTAACCCGGAAACAACAACAGGTGGACGTGCCCTTAAATTCTACTCTTCTATCCGTTTAGAAGTACGTCGCGGTGAAGCGATTAAGCAAGGTACAGAAATTATCGGTAACAAAACGAAAATCAAAGTCGTGAAAAATAAAGTAGCACCACCATTCCGTACAGCGGAAGTTGATATTATGTACGGTGAAGGGATTTCAAAAGAAGGCGAAATCGTCGACATCGGTGCAGAACTGGACATCATCCAGAAGAGCGGTTCTTGGTATTCTTACAACAGCGAACGAATCGGCCAAGGTCGTGAAAATGTAAAACAATTCTTCAAAGAAAATCCTGCAATGAGAGAAGAAGTAACAGAAAAAATCCGTCAACACTTCGGTATCGGCGAACTAGGCTACACAATCGGCGCCAATGATACAACAGGCGAAGAAGAACTGGACGAACTAGAATTATTCGAAGACGAAAAAGAATAATGTTACAGACCCAAGCGGAGTAATTTGCTTGGGTTTTGTTTTGTTGGGGGAAACATGCGGATGGGGTGTGCCTGGGATTATATTAGAACAAATTTAGGATTTATTAGAAGAATTCTACTTGATATTAGAAGATTAGGAGCAGATATTAGAAGATCGGACTGACTTGGCCCCTTTTGATTGAATTTTGTTAGAGTACACCGGTGAAAAAGTACAGCGGGAACTTTTATTAGAACAAATTTTACGATATTAAAAAATCTCCGCCTGATATTAGAAGATTTGAAGAGGATATTTAAAGATCTTGAACACTTATTAGAAGAAGTGCTGGATATATTAAGAAATCAAAAGTTTATTAGAACATATAAAAATATATTAGAACATTTTAAGATTTATTAGAACTTCCGGCCGCCAGCAGTGCCTCAGCTGGATATATTTTGGTAAAATTAGGTTATACTAAACCGCAGGGCCCACAAGCTCTCTATAATAACACCAAACCTTATTTAGAAAATTTTAGGATACACTAAACCCTATCACCACCACCAAACCAACTCAACCAAAAAATATAAAAGACCCCTTAAACCATGGCTATTCTTGACATACCTTATTTTGAACTATACAATTAAAATGTATAATTTCTAAATTTTGAAATGAATAGGCGGTATGTTTGAACAATTCAGATATATTGTGCCAACTAAGAGAACATCAGACATATATAGGCATAGGAGGGAAACGATATGGAAATGATACTCCCTGCTTTGCTAGGATTCGCTGTCGGTGTCGCTGTTATCTATTTCTACATGAAAAACGTGAATGAATCAAAAGTGACTGGTGCAAAGCATGTTGCCGAGCAAATCGTGGAAGACGCGAAACGTGAAGCAGATGCACTTAAAAAGGAAGCACTGCTTGAAGCAAAGGATGAAACTCACAAATTTCGAACTGAAGCGGAAAATGACATTCGTGACCGTCGTGGAGAGCTTCAGAAACAAGAGAACCGTTTATTGCAAAGAGAAGAAAACCTTGACCGCAAAGATGATACTCTGAACAAAAGAGAGATAAGCTTAGAGCGTAAAGAAGAAGCTCTAGCTAGCAGACAACAGCATATTGAACAGATGGAAAGCAAAGTAGAACAACTTGTTGCAAGTCAAAAAACTGAGCTTGAGCGCATTGCAGCTCTGACGCGCGAAGAAGCGAAAGAGGTTATCTTGAAGGAAGTTGAAAACGAACTTTCTACAGATATCGCTGTAATGACGAAAGAATCGGAATTGCGTGCAAAAGAAGAATCAGACAAAAAGGCTCGAGAAATTTTATCACTTGCATTACAACGCTTTGCAGCTGACCATGTTGCAGAAACAACAGTGTCCGTTGTAAATCTGCCGAATGATGAGATGAAAGGCCGTATTATTGGTCGTGAAGGCCGTAACATCCGTACATTAGAAACGCTTACAGGTATCGATTTAATTATTGATGATACACCTGAAGCAGTTATTTTATCCGGCTTTGATCCGATCCGCCGTGAAACAGCACGTCTTGCATTGGAAAAACTAGTTCAAGATGGTCGTATTCACCCGGCACGTATCGAAGAAATGGTTGAAAAATCCCGCCGTGAAGTGGATGAACAAATTCGCGAAACTGGTGAGCAAACAACATTTGAAGTAGGTATTCATAACCTGCATCCGGATTTAATGAAAATCCTTGGTCGTATGAAGTATCGTACAAGCTATGGTCAAAATGTATTGAAACACTCAATCGAAGTAGCCCACTTAGCAGGATTACTTGCTGCTGAACTAGGCGAAGATGTGACATTGGCGCGTCGTGCAGGTTTACTGCATGATATCGGCAAAGCAATTGACCATGAAGTCGAAGGAAGCCACGTTGAAATCGGTGTGGAACTGGCAACGAAGTATAAAGAACACCCAGTTGTTATTAACTCGATTGCATCCCACCATGGTGACACAGAAGCAACTTCAGTTATCGCCGTACTTGTAGCAGCAGCCGATGCATTATCAGCAGCCCGCCCAGGTGCCCGCAGTGAAACACTGGAAAACTATATTCGCCGCCTTGAAAAGCTGGAAGAAATCTCAGAAAGCTATGACGGCGTTGAAAAATCATTCGCGATCCAAGCAGGCCGTGAAGTACGTATCATCGTACAACCTGAAAAAATCGATGATCTGGCATCACATCGTTTAGCGCGAGATATCCGCAAACGTATTGAAGAAGAACTCGATTACCCAGGTCACATCAAAGTGACAGTTATTCGCGAAACACGTTCAGTGGAGTATGCGAAGTAATTAACTTACTAACAATTGAAAATCCTTAAACTTTAGAATAAAAGACACCCAATTTCCTCTATGAGGGAAAGGGGTGTCTTTTTGTGTCTCTTAGAGGGTTTCAAGAATATCGTTTTATTATGGTAAATTTAGTAAATATAGAAGTGGTGATGTGCCCAATTTAGACGAAGAGTTGGTTAATTAAGCGGAGATTTTCCTTAGATATGTAAAATGCGTCCAATTTCTTCATTCTAATTGTACAATTAGTCAGTTCGTTACATAGTGATTTATTCTTATAAAATATTTCTTAATGCTATTTAAATGCTAAATTTTTATTGTAATTAAATTATTTTAAAGTATTATAAATAGTATTATATTATTATTTAAAAAGAAAATTGTGCAAATATTTCCACCTTTCAAATCGCTATGATATAATCGGCATATCTTGATAAAAAAATGGAGGTTTATACATGAAAAAACAATCTTATAAAAAATTGTTCAATGTAGCATTAACTACCACTCTAGCAGCTGGTGCAGTTGTAGCAGTAGCACCACAAGCGCAGGCGGCAATCAGCTTCAAAGACGTAAAAGAAACAAACTCGCACTATGAAAACATCATGAATCTAGCGGAGCGCGGTATTATCCGCGGTTATGAAGACGGTACATTCCGTCCGGGAGATTCAATCAAACGCGGTAACGCAGCACACATTATTGCAGAAATCATCGGTCTAGACACTACAAACGTTAAAAACCCTAACTTCAAAGATATTTCTACGAAAAACTCAAACTACGGTGCAATTGCAGCATTAGCAAATGCGGGCATTATTAACGGTTTCGAAGACGGTACATACCGTGCGAACGATATGCTTACACGCGGTCAAATGGCTAAAATTATTGACAACGCATTTAAATTAGCTTCAAATGGCGAAGCGCTTCCATTTACAGACGTTCAAAATTCTCAATATAAAGAACATATTGCTGCATTATATGCTAACAACGTAACAACTGGTAAAACACCAACGTTCTTTGATGCAAAATCAAATGTAACACGCGCTCAATTATCATCTTTCGTAGTACGCGCTGAAAAAGCAGCAGCTACACCAGCACCAGGAACACCAACAGTTGAAGAAGGCGTATTTACTGTAGGTTCAGTAGTAGGGAACACAGTGAAAATTGGAAATGAAGATTTCGAAGTTTCAACAGAATTAGCAGCTGTATTTAATGCAGACAACGCTGCAGCATTACAAGATTCTGTTGTAACACTTGTTGTTGAATACGCACCTGAAACAGTAGCATCTACAACACCAGTATTTGCAAAAGGTAAAGGTAAAATCGTAGGCATCAAAACGTTAAAATTAGTAAAAGACAATACAAGCTTTAATCCAAAAGGTTTCAAGATTGCTAAAATTGAAGCAGCAGCTAAATCACTTACATTAGTAAATGTTAAAGCTGATAATCTTGAGGTTCCAGCAAACAGCGCTGTAACAATTTCTGGCGGTGAGATTGCTAATTTAGTAGTTGCTGATGATGCAGCTGTAACATTAAATAATACAGCTGTTACTACACTTGAAGTAAAAGGCGACGGCAAAATTACAATCGGTGAAGGTACAACCCTTACTACTGTAGTTCTTGAAAAGGGCAAAACTTTAGCAGATGTTATTACAAACTATGAAGCAGTAAAATCTCAATTAGCGAATGTTAAAGTAGTAGAATCTGATGGTACAGTTGTAACGCCACCAGTAACTCCTCCAGTAACACCACCAGTTGGAGGCGGCGATGGCGGTTCTAATCCGCCAGTAATTACAGAGAAACAAAAACAAGATTATATCAAGGACTTAAATTCAACATTAAACAGTCTAAAAGTTGATGGTGTTAATAGTATTGTTTCGGATGGTAGCACCGTAACAATTACTACTTCACCAAGTATCAATAAATCTCAGTTAGCTAAGGTATCTAGTGATGTTATTTCTAAATTCACTGGTTTAGGTACTACTGCAGTATTGGACTCTGTTTCAATTGGCGGGAAAGATTATACTGAAAATGACCCAATAGATTTAGATGCTATTGCACTTCGTTTAGCAATTGCACTTGGTCTTGAAGAAGAAGCTGGCGATGTATTAGATTTAGGAGCTAATGATCCGATTTGGGATGCATTAACTGGTGATGCATACGATGGTACAATTTCTTTAAACTTTAAAGATCGTACTTCAACTCCAGTAAAAATTATTTTAACAAAATAATATAAGCATTCAAAAGTTCCCTAGAGCGAAAGTTCTGGGGAATTTCATTAAAAAAAGGGATTTGGTTTATAATTGAAAATAAGGGGTAATAAGGTACCGGTCGTTATCCTTTAGATTAAGGATAAGCCAAAAAACTGCAAAGGAGCCTACAACTGATGAAAAAGCTGAAGTATATATTTATTGCTCTGGCAGTGATTGTGTTATGTATTGGTGGATATATTGTTTACGAATTGAAATTCAAGTCCTATGACACAGCAGATCCTGAAGTAGATGCTTTAATCGAAGAGACATATAATGTCGAATTGCCGGATGGAACGGTAATTGTTGTCGATAAAGAAGGAAATATTGTCGAAAACAAAACATTGGATTCCCAAAACAACGGCGTGACAACTGCATCAGCTCAAACTTCTAGTACCAATGAAAATTCTGACTCTACACAAGACGATGAAAAAGGTACAGAAACCGGTACTACGAATAACGGAAATAGTTCGTCAAATTCGAATTCCGGACAAACTGGAACATCTGCTAGCTCAAATTCTAGTTCGAATACAGGTACAACAGGATCAAATTCAAACGCAAACCCGAGTACAAACACGAACACAGGCGGATCAAATCAACCAGCTGAAAAAGTAACAGTTGCGTCGATTAAATCGAAATACGAGGGAACTTTTAAAAGTCTGGAAAACCAATCCCGAGCTCGTATCAATTCATTGATCAGTCAGGCAGCGAATGAATACTCGACGAAAAAGAGTAATGGTGAATCAATCAGTTACGGATATTTCTATAAAAAATATATGGGTGCAGCAAATGGAATCGAATCTGCTACTGATTCTACTGTAAATGTAGTAGTAGGTTTAGTGGAAAAAGACCTGCAAAAAAATGGTTTTGATAAATCCTATGCTCAGAGCTTTAAGGAAGATTACAATGCAATGAAAGAATCTCTGCGTTCTGAAATGATGGACAAAGCACTAAGCTTCCGTTAGCCTTTAAAGGTTTGCAGTACGTATAAGCGTTTTGCAAACCTTTTATAATTCAATAGCTAATTACCTTATCATTACAAATATCTATATTTATTTACAAAAATGTCAAATATACTGCGTTTATCAAATATTTATCAATTATATGAGGATCCTATGTAATAATGGTAGCAACTCATGTATAATCTTAGAAGTTATTATAAAGGAGCGTAACACTTTTGGAAGAGACAATAAGCTTACAAGATATATTCAAGACATTAAAAAAGCGGGCTGCTCTTATTCTTTCGCTTACTATTTTTGCAGGGATTGTAGCAGCAATTGTTAGCTACTTTTTACTGACGCCTATTTATCAGGCAAACACACAAGTACTGGTCAATCAAAAAAAAGAAGACATGACACAGCAAATGACATCACAAGATATTCAATCCAACTTACAATTAATTAATACATACAATGAAATTATTAAAAGTCCAGCGATTTTATCCATTGTAGTAGAAAACTTGGACTTGCCGTTAACTCCTGGACAATTGGCTTCAAAGATTTCAGTAACAAATGCGAATAACTCGCAAGTATTAAATGTAAGTGTACAGGATGAAAACTATAATGTGGCAGCCGATATGGCCAACCAGGTTGTAGAAGTATTTAAAGAAGAAGTTCCAAAACTGATGAATATCGATAACGTTAATATACTGGCTCCAGCACAATATTCGGATAATCCGACACCGATCAAGCCAAATAAAATGCTGAATGTCGCGATTGCACTTGTAATTGGATTAATGGTAGGGGTAGGTTTAGCCTTTTTACTAGAATACCTTGATACAACAGTGAAAACAGAACAAGACGTGGAAGAAATAATAGGATTGCCAATTATTGGGGTTATTAGTATAATAAATCCAGAAGAAATGCGAAAAGAGGAAGCAAGAAGAGCTTCTAGACACCGAAAACAAAAAAAAACATTAATTGACCGAAAAGTGAGGGTGTGAGGATATGTTCAACAAGTTTAAACGCAAAAAATCACAGCCAACTACATTAGCGAGAAAGCTTATAACCGATTCTAATCCTAAATCGATTGTATCAGAGCAATTTAAAACAGTTCGTACGAATATTAACTTCTCGATGCCGGACAAAGATTTAAAAACACTTGTCGTCACGTCATCCACACCGGGAGAGGGAAAGTCGACAAATGCTTCGAATATTGCTGTTGTATATGCACAATCCGGGAAGAAAGTGCTCTTAGTTGACGGGGATATGCGTAAACCGACTACTCATCATACATTTGGAGTAAGAAATGCCAGTGGTTTATCAACGGTTTTAATACGCCAGCATACGGTCGAGGAAGTAGTAAATGAAACGCAGATCGAAGGCCTTTCACTAATAACGAGCGGTCCGATTCCGCCAAATCCTGCTGAACTGATAGCTTCAAAAACGATGGACCAGTTTATTGAAGCGGTTAAAGAAAAATACGATATGGTCATTTTCGATGCACCGCCTGTATTATCTGTAACGGATGCGCAAATTCTATCGAATAAATGCGAAGGTACGATATTAGTTATCAATTCAGGAAAAGCAGAGAAAGATAATGTGATAAAAGCGAAAGAAATGCTGCTAGCTTCAAAAGCAAACATTATCGGAGCGGTATTGAATAATTACGCAATCGATAAAAATCACTATTATTATCAATATTACGGGGCTGTAGAATAATAAACTTAGCCCCTCGAAACTAACATCTAGAAGAGGGGCATTACATTGATAGATATACATAGCCATATATTGTTTGGAGTCGATGACGGACCCGGAGATTTATATGAAACACTAAGTATGCTACAAAAAGCCGTAGACGAAGGCATTACAGAAATCATTTCAACTTCACATAGTTTTCATCCACAATACAATGTTACAGCTAAACAAGTAACCGAGCAGATGGCTGTTTTACAGGAACAGCTTCAGCTCAATAATATTCCATTAAAAATCCATCCAGGTCAAGAAGTCCGTTTAGTCGAAAACATTGTCTCTTTAGTAGAGGCTAAGGAAGCTTTGACTCTCGCAAACTCCAATTATTTGCTGCTTGAACTACCATCCAGCACAATACCGAAATATACAAAAGAACTGATTATCACCCTTCAAGCGAAGGGGATTACGCCGATAATTGCACATCCCGAACGGAATAAAACAATTGCCGAACGACCATATAAGCTGGAAGAGCTAGTAAGGGAAGGCGCAAGGGCACAAATTACTGGCGGAAGTCTTGCGGGGCATTTCGGAAAAAACATTCAAAAGCTATCGCTAGATTTAGTGAAAGCGAATCTGGTCCATACGTATGGTTCAGATGTGCATAACTTGACAACTCGCCCATTTTTATTTGATGAAGGGCTTATATATTTGGAAAAAAAGAAACAGTTAGATGCAGTGGATATGCTTTTAGAAAATAATGCAAGGATCATTGAAAATAAGAATTTTATCTTATATGAACCTCAGGAAATAAGTTCTAAAAAATGGTGGTCTATTTTCTGAAGAAATAGCATATAGAAAGGTTATGGGAAGAATGAACTATCGTAGAAGATACGCAGTATTTTTTATACTCGATTCTATCATTGTATTAACGGCGATATATATTAGTTATTGGCTGCTGCACCCGACAGTTAGTGTATATACGAACAAAACATTATTTATCAGTGCGATTACGCTACTAATCGCACATCATATTGTCGCTAATATTTATAAGCTATACAGTCGTATCTGGGCGGTTGCCTCAATTAGAGAACTGATCATTATCGGAGTTGCTGTAACAATTTCCGTAGTGATGGCGATGATTATGCAGCAGCTCATTAATGGAGACATTTATTTCCGTGTACTGATGATCACATGGCTGCTCCATATTATTATGATCGGCGGTTCTCGCTTTTTATTAAGGCTTTTACACGAAAAAAGAAAAATAAAATTTGATGGTGAAGCAATTCGTGTGTTAATCGTAGGTGCCGGCCAGGCCGGTACGATTCTTGCACGCAATATTAGCCGCAATGAATTTACTGAATATCAAATTGTCGGTTTTGTTGATGATGATCCAAATAAAAAATATTTAACATTAGTAGATTACCGAGTACTAGGTACCACAAGTGAAATTGAAAAAATTGTTGAAAGTAAAGGTGTTCAAGAAATTATTTTAGCTGTTCCATCTTTACCTAAAAGTGAAATGAAAGCACTGTTCGAGCGCTGTTCAACTACTAGTGCAAGCGTAAAAATTATGCCGAAAATTGAAGATGTACTGACAGGTAAAGTGACAGTGAACGACATGCAGGAAGTCAATATTGAAGACCTGCTTGGCCGTGATGAAGTGAAGCTCGACATGTTAGCAATTTCTGAAGGAATTACCGATAAAGTTATCTTAGTAACTGGTGCAGGTGGTTCGATTGGATCGGAAATTTGCCGACAAGTGATGAAATTCCAACCGAAAAAATTATTATTACTTGGTCATGGGGAAAATTCCATTTATTTAATTCACATGGAGCTAACGGAACAATATAAAGATTTAGATATTGAGATAATGCCTATTATTGCTGATGTACAAGATAGAGATCGCATTTTTGAAGTAATTCAAAACTATAAACCTAATGCAATTTATCATGCGGCAGCGCATAAACATGTTCCGCTCATGGAAGCCAATCCATTGGAAGCGATAAAAAATAATGTGTTCGGTACTAAAAATGTTGCGGATGCTGCACATAAAGCCGGTGTCGACCGCTTTGTATTGGTGTCAACAGATAAAGCTGTTAATCCACCGAATGTAATGGGGTCTACAAAACGAATCGCAGAAATGGTTGTTCAAAACTTGGCTACACAAAGTAAGACGACATTCGCAGCAGTAAGGTTCGGAAATGTTTTAGGATCACGCGGTTCAGTAGTACCTCGCTTTAAAGCACAAATTGCTGCAGGCGGCCCGGTTACCGTAACGCATCCGGAGATGACACGTTATTTCATGACAATACCAGAAGCAAGCCGCCTAGTATTACAGGCAGGGGCCTTGGCCCGCGGTGGGGAAGTGTTTGTACTTGATATGGGTGAACCTGTATACATTACAGATTTGGCGAAAAATTTGATTCGATTATCCGGGTTTAAAGAAGATGAAATCAGCATCGAATATTCAGGTATCCGACCAGGTGAAAAAATGTATGAGGAACTGCTTAGTCCAAATGAAATACAAGAAGAGCATGTATATCCGAAAATTCATGTTGGGAAGGCAAACTGTATGTCGCCAAAGCAACTGGCAATGTTTTTATCAGAGCTTGAACAGCAGGATAATCCCCAATTAAAAGAAAAAGTAATTGCTGTAGCAAATGGCCATTGGGAAGTAATTACTGATTTGCATATGGATGTAGCTGCAACTGAATAAGTTAAATCCTAGTTAAAACATAGATTATATTCGCAATCGGAAAGGGTGTCTATAAATGAAAAAAGTGAAAAAAGCAATTATACCAGCAGCCGGACTTGGAACACGTTTTTTACCAGCTACAAAAGCAATGCCAAAAGAAATGCTGCCGATTGTCGATAGACCGACTATTGAATACATCGTCGAAGAAGCAATCGCATCAGGTATTGAAGATATTATCATCGTAACAGGTAAAGGTAAAAGAGCAATTGAAGATCATTTTGACCGTAATTTTGAATTAGAAGAAAATCTAATTAGCAAAGGTAAACTGGATATTCTGGAGAAAATTAATCAATCTTCAAAAGTAGAAATCCATTATATCCGTCAGAAAGAACCAAAAGGATTAGGTCATGCAGTATGGTGTGCACGAAACTTTATCGGGGACGAGCCGTTTGCTGTCTTACTAGGTGATGATATTGTAAGTGCGGATAAACCGTGTACAAAACAGTTAATCGAACAGTATAATACAACAGGTTCTTCAGTAATCGGTGTTCAAACAGTGTCAGATGAAGAAACAAAACGCTACGGGATTATTGATCCGATTTCTTCAAAAGGCAGATGCTATGAAGTGAGCAATTTTGTTGAAAAACCGGCTCAAGGTACTGCACCATCAAATTTGGCAATTATGGGCCGCTATGTATTAACACCTGAAATTTTTGAATTTTTAGAAACGCAAGAAACTGGTGCGGGTGGAGAGATTCAACTGACCGATGCCATTCAAAAACTGAATGAAAGCCAAAAAGTTTATGCGTATGATTTCGACGGTGTACGCTATGATGTCGGGGAGAAGTTAGGGTTTATTACGACAACGATTGAGTTTGCCTTACAGAATGAAGAAATCAAGGCTGATTTATTAGAATATCTAGAAGAGATAGTGAAAAAGAGTAATGTAAAAAGTTAAGTTCTAACGTATTTGCTGTCAGGTGATGTCTTCTTATCTCTATCATTGAAGGTACTTGATTATGCTGTGGGTGGCGTGTCATGTGCCACCTTAAATGCTTTTTGTCAAGATGGGAAAGTTAGGTTAGATGCTCGAATTTTATTGTAAATAATTTAGTCAGGGAATGTTAGAATTGGCAAGTAGGTTAAAGTGACGAAGTTTTAATTTCCATAATCATGAAAAACGACAATTTAAAATAAACTACTTAGATGGTTAAGAAAACATTATTGTAATAAGGAATAAAAGGAAAAATTATTTTGTTCTTCTCTAATGTGTTTTAACTGATATTATTAGAAGTGATTATGAAGGAGGACGCCCAATAAAAAGGAAATCGGTTACGGTTACAAATTCAAAATTATTTATATTGTATTTACTTTGAGCTAGTTATTAAATAACAAATAAATATTTAAGTATATTAGTATTTTAGTAGTTGATTTGAAAGTTTCTAATTAAGTCCTAATCTACTAAAGAAAATATTCTAAGGAGTGTAGTTAGATGTATATGAAGATTAAAAGATTGATAGACATCATTCTATCTTTAATCGGACTTATTGTTTTATCTCCCATTTTTTTTATTTTAATTATTGCTATTAAGATTGAATCAAGAGGACCGGTTCTGTTTAAACAAAAGAGATTAGGAATTAACAAGACCCATTTTAACATTTTAAAATTCCGTACCATGAGAATAGATACACCGAAGGACACTCCAACTCACTTATTAAGTAATCCAGAACAGTATATCACTAAGATGGGTAAATTTCTGAGAAAGACCTCCCTTGATGAGCTACCGCAAATTTGGAATATTTTCGTTGGGCAGATGAGTATAATCGGGCCTAGACCAGCACTGTGGAATCAAAATGATCTTATCGCTGAACGGGATAAATATGGCGCTAATGATGTACCACCCGGGTTGACAGGTTTGGCACAGATTAATGGTAGGGATGAACTTCCTATCGAAATCAAGGCTAAGTTAGATGGGGAGTATGTGGAGAAGATTAGTCTTTGGATGGATATTAAGTGCTTCTTTGGCACTATCGTAAGTGTTGTTAAGAGTGATGGTGTAGTTGAAGGTGGAACTGGAGTGAACAAGGGAGTTGCAAGTGCTAAGATGAGAAGCTCTTCAGGAAAGTAAACTAGTAGAGGTGGAAATATAATGTTATTAGTTACAGGAATTACGGGACATAGTGGCAAGTATTTCTTGCAAGAGCTTATAAAAAATAAATACGATGGTCCAATTCGATGTATTGTTAGATCAAACTCTGATACATCAATGATAGATAATTCTAGATTAAATATAGAAAAGATAGTTGGAGATTTAGAAAACCAAGAATTTTTGAATGAAGTTATGAACGGAGTTAGTACAGTTGTACATATAGCCTCTATCTTTTATTCTGTAAATGTGATAAGGGCAGCTATTAAGAATAATGTCAAGAAAGCTATACTTGTTCATACAACGGGTATTTATTCAAAGTATAAGAGTGCATCGGAAGAATATAAAGATATTGAGAATAGCATAGATAGGATAATAAAAGATAACAATTCAACAATAGGGCTAATATATTTAAGACCTACTATGATTTATGGATATATTAATGATAGTAATATGATTGTTTTTATAAAAATGGTAGATAGATTAAGGTTATTTCCTATCATTGACCAAGGTAGAAATTTATTGCAACCTGTCAATGGTAGAGATTTAGGGAAAGCATATTATCAGGTATTAAGGAAATCTAATATAATAAGCGGCGATTATATATTATCTGGTGAAAGGCCAATCTCAATGAAAGAGTTATTTACATTGATAAGTCAAATACTAGGTAAGAAAACAAAGTTTATTAGTTTTCCTTTAGCATTAGGGGTTTTTATGGCTAGATTTATAAAAGTCTGTACGCTTGGGAAGGTTGACTATATTGAGAAGGTTCAGCGTATGGGAGAGGATAGAAGCTTTTCTCATAACAGTGCTACAGAAGATTTTGATTATCAACCTATGTTGTTATCAGAGGGATTAAAAATTGAAATTGAAGAATATTTAAAAAAGGTTCAATAGAATTTGGAGGCGTAAGCTTAAATGAAAATCTTAGTTGTCTGCCAATATTATTATCCGGAACCTTTTCGTATTTCAGATATATGTGAAACATTAGTTGAAAAAGGACATGATGTAACAGTACTTACAGGACTTCCGAATTATCCAGAGGGTCAAGTGCTGGATGATTATCGATATGGTAGAAAAAGAAATGAAATGTTAAACGGTGTAAAGGTTATACGAAGTTTCGAAATAGGTCGTGGAAATAGCAAATTGAGGCTTTTCTTAAATTACCTTAGCTTTGCAGTATCAGGTTCGATGAGAGCGTTTTTTATGGATGAAAAGTATGATGTAGTATTAGTTAATCAACTTTCCCCGGTATTAATGGGAATCCCAGCTATTGTATATAAGAGAAAACACAAGAAAAAGATTTTACTTTACTGCCTAGACCTATGGCCTGATAGTTTAGCTGCAGGGGGTATCAAGGAAAGTTCAGTGGTTTACAAGTTTTTTAAGAAGCTTTCTAAATGGGTTTATAGCTCTGCAGATTCCATAGCAGTAACTTCTAGTATGTTTAAAGAATATTTTAGAGATACTCTTAAGGTGTCTAAAAAAGAAATACATCATATACCGCAATATGCAGAGGACTTGTTTACTGAAAGCATTGAAGTTCCTAAAAATGATAAATTTAATTTTGTTTTTGCTGGAAATATTGGTGATATGCAAAGTGTAGAAACTATAGTTAAAGCTGCAAATGAATTACGCAATCATACTAATATTATAATTCATATAGTTGGAGATGGATCCAAATTAGAAGAATGTAAATTACTAAGCAAACAAATGAAGTTGGACAACATAATCTATTATGGTAGGAAACCCGTAAGTGAAATGCCGTATTACTATGGGTTAGCAGATGCAATGTTAATTACCTTGAAGAATAATAAGGCTATTTCATATACCTTGCCAGGTAAGATGCAGTCTTATATGGCTGCATGTAAACCCATAATAGGTGCCATTAATGGTGAGGCAAGCCACGTAATAAGAGAAGCTAATTGTGGATTATGCTGTGCTGCTGAAGATTATAAAGAATTAGCCAACTTATTAATAGATTTCTGTAACAGTGATAAAAAAGATGAAATGGCTAAATGTTCATACGATTACTATATAAGTAATTATAGTAAGGAAAGATTTATATCGTTGTTAGAAAATACCCTAACAAACATGGAGGAATAAAGGATGTTTAAAGATAAAACTTTATTAATTACAGGTGGAACAGGCTCTTTTGGAAATGCTGTAATGAATAGATTTCTAGATACAGATATAAAGGAAATTAGAATTTTTTCACGTGATGAGAAAAAGCAGGATGACATGAGAAGAGTTTATAATAACGATAAACTTAAATTTTACCTTGGAGATGTTAGAGACTTAGCAAGTGTTAAGAATGCTATGCATGGAGTTGATTATATTTTTCATGCAGCTGCACTAAAGCAGGTTCCGTCTTGTGAATTCTTTCCTTTAGAAGCAGTAAAAACGAATATTTTAGGAACTGATAATGTATTAACAGCTGCTATCGAGTATGGTGTGAAAAAGGCAATTTGCCTTTCGACAGATAAAGCAGCATATCCAATTAATGCAATGGGTATTTCAAAAGCAATGATGGAAAAAGTATTTGTTGCTAAATCGAAAACTGTTGATTCAAATAAAACACTAATTTGTGGAACTAGATATGGTAATGTGATGGCCTCACGTGGCTCAGTTATTCCACTATTTATTGAGCAAATTAAGAGTGGTCAGCCTTTAACAGTGACTGATCCTAATATGACAAGATTTCTTATGAGTTTAGAAGAAGCAGTAGAATTAGTAGTATTTGCATTTAAAAATGCTAAGGCAGGAGATATCATGGTTCAAAAATCTCCGGCAAGTACAATTGGTGATCTGGCTCAAGCGGTTAAAGAATTATTTAATGCAGACAATGAAATAAAAATTATTGGAACCCGTCATGGAGAAAAACGTTACGAAACACTTCTTACTAAAGAAGAATATGTAAAAGCAGAAGACCTACCAGGTTTCTATAAAGTTCCTGCTGATCAAAGAGATCTTAACTATGATAAGTATTTTGATGAGGGAGATAAAAAACTTTCTACTGTAGAAGAGTATAACTCGGATAATACACAAATTCTTACCATTGAACAAATTAAAGAGAAATTACTTGAATTAGACTATGTGAAAAGTGAGCTTAATCAATGGAATAAAAAGGTTCACTTAATGAACTAAAGGTGGTATTAGCTTATGAAAATTCTGGTAACCGGCGCAAATGGTTTTGTAGGGAAAAATTTAGTTGCTGAGCTTAAAAATATAGGGGATAATGAGATATTTGAAATTACTAGAGAGAGTGATTATTCGCTTCTCGAAAAATACACAAAAGAATGTGAATTTGTTTTTCATTTGGCTGGTGTAAACCGACCAAAAGATGAAGATGAATTTATGAAGGGGAACTTTGGCTTATCTTCTCAATTACTACAACTATTAAAAAAACATAAAAATAAAGCGCCTGTACTTCTAACTTCTTCTATTCAAGCAGAGAAGGATAATCCTTATGGAAGAAGTAAGAAGGCTGGAGAGGATTTATTGTTTGATTATTTCAAAGAAACCGATGTAAAAGTCTATGTTTATAGACTACCAAACTTATTTGGAAAGTGGAGTAAACCTAATTATAACAGTGTAGTAGCGACATTCTGCCATAATATAGCTAAAGGGGCAGACATTCAGATAAACAATCCGGATACAGAGCTTAATCTTTGTTATATAGATGATGTTTTAGAAGAATTCTTAAGAGCTTTAGAGGGAAAGCCAACAATGCAAGGAGATTTTTGTATAGTATCTGAAACGCACAATATTAAACTTGGAGAATTAGGTGACCTGATAAATGGTTTTAAAAAAAGTAGAAAAAATTTAAGCATTCCAAATATGGAAAATGCTTTAACTAAAAAGCTTTATAGTACCTATTTAAGCTTTCTACCCGAAGACCAATTTTCATATGATCTTAAAATGAACTCTGATCATAGAGGTTCTTTTACAGAATTTATGAGAACGCCAGAAAGAGGCCAAGTATCAATAAATGTATCAAAGCCAGGAATTACAAAGGGAAATCATTGGCATCATACTAAAAATGAGAAGTTTTTAGTTGTAAGTGGGGAGGGCTTAATCCGCTTTAGAAAGATAGATTCCAACAAAATTATTGAATATAGAGTAAGTGGTAAAAATTTACAAGTTGTAGATATTCCAACTGGATATACACATTCAATAGTAAATGTAGGAGAAAACGATCTCGTAACAGTAATGTGGGCAAATGAATGCTTTGATCCAGAAAAGCCGGACACTTATTTCGTGGAGGTATAGTTTATGAAAAAATTAAAAGTTATGACAGTCGTAGGTACAAGACCGGAGATAATAAGATTATCAGCTGTTATTAATAAGTTAGAAGATTCCAATGCCATTGAACATACACTTGTTCATACAGGGCAAAATTATGATTATGAATTAAATGAAGTATTTTTTAAAGATTTTAATTTAAGAAAACCAGATTATTTTTTAAATGCAGCTACAGGAAATGCAGTAGAAACTATCGGTAATATCTTAGTTAAAATAGATCCAATTATGGAAGAAGTAAAACCAGATGCATTTTTAGTACTTGGAGATACTAATAGCTGTTTATGTGCTATTGCAGCAAAAAGAAGACATATTCCAATTTTTCATATGGAAGCAGGAAATAGATGCTTCGATCAAAGAGTACCAGAAGAGACCAACAGAAAGATTGTTGATCATACAGCAGATATTAATTTAACTTATAGTGATATTGCAAGGGAATATCTCCTGAAAGAAGGATTTCCATCAGATAGAATTATTAAAACAGGAAGCCCTATGTTTGAAGTCATTAACTCAAGAAAAGATGATATTGATACATCAGATGTATTAGAGAGACTAGGACTGGAGGCAGAAAATTATTTTGTAGTATCGGCCCATAGAGAAGAAAATATTAATTCAGAAACTAATTTCCTAGATTTAGTTGATAGTTTAAATGCTGTTGCTGAAAAATATAATATGCCTGTTATTATAAGTACTCACCCTAGAACTAAAAATATGATTAATGCTAAAGGGATTGAATTTAACTCATTAATCAAAACAATGAAACCTTTAGGGTTTAATGATTATGTGAAACTTCAAACTAAAGCTAAAGCGGTGCTTAGCGATAGTGGAACAATTAGTGAGGAATCTTCTATTCTTGGTTTTAAAGCATTAAATATTAGACAAGCTCATGAGAGACCGGAGGCAATGGAAGAGTCTTCTGTTATGATGGTAGGGCTTAACAAGGAAAGAATTTTACAAGGGCTAGAGATTCTAGAAACTCAAGAAAAAAGTACATTAAAACTTGTAAGAGATTATAGTATGCCTAATGTATCCGAAAAAGTACTTAGGATTATTTTATCTTATACAGACTATGTAAATAGAATTGTTTGGATGAAGTAAGGAGTTAGGCAACTGCATAAAATAATTAAACTATGAATTAGAATGTAATTAGGTCTGTTGATAGTTATTAGGAGTGTAATAAATGGCAGATTTAACAACAATAATTTTAACTTATAACGAAGAATTAAATATTGAAGAGTGTATAAAATCGGTTAATAACATATCAAAGCGTATTATCGTAATAGATAGTTTTAGCAATGATAGGACTGTGGAAATTGCTCGTAAATTGGGAGCAGAAGTAATCCAAAATAAATTTGTTAATCATGCTAAACAATTTAAATTCGGCCTAGATGCTTCTAATATTGATACTCAGTGGATTTTCAGAATTGATGCGGATGAGAGACTTACTAAAGAATCTGCAGAAGAAATTGATAGATTGTGTAATCAGAATAAAGACACGGATATTAATGGAATTATTATTAGACTCGAAGTTAACTTCTTAGGAAAGAAACTTAGACATGGTGGAATTTATCCTATTAAAGTTTTACGTGTATTTAAACATGGAATAGGAAATGTTGAAGCTAGAAATATGGATGAACATATTATTCTATCACATGGGAAAACTATGGAATTAAAAAATGACTCTCTACACAATGATTATAAGGATCTATCTTCTTGGATTGACAAACATAATAAATATTCTTCAAGGGAAATGATGGATTATTTTGAAAATCTTTCGAATACAGATAATGTTGAAAATTTAAATAAGAGTGCAAAAACAAAAAGAATTATTAAATTTAAAATATATTATAAATTACCTTTGGGACTACGTTCCTTAATTTATTTCATATATAGGTATTTCTTTAAGTTGGGATTCCTTGACGGGAAGGAAGGTTTAATATTTGCTGTATTACAAGCCTTTTGGTACCGCTTTTTAGTTGATTCAAAGATTTATGAAAAAAATAAAAAAATAGTAAGGACTAAAGAAAGAGTGGAGGGAGGAAAATGAAAAAAAAGGTACTTATTTTAGCGGGTTATTATACTCCAGGTATCAAAGCAGGTGGTCCTATACAGTCAATTAAAAATTTAGTAGACAATCTTTCTGATAGGGTTGATTTTAAAATTGTTGCTTTGGATAGGGATAAGGGAGATGAAAGTCCCTACCCCAATATTATTACTGATAAGTGGGTAGAAGTTGGAAATGCACAAGTATATTATGTTAATCAAGCTACTTTAAATTGGGGAAGAATCAGGCAATTAATCAACGAAGCTGACCATGATATTTTATACTTGAATAGTTTTTTTGATTATAAGTTATCAATAATCCCCATAATTTTAAGAAAAATAAATTTAATAAGACCTAAGCTAACAATCTTAGCACCTAGAGGAAATTTTTCTATAGGAGCCCTTGGATTGAAAAGTAAAAAAAAGAATCTATTAATAAAGGTCTCAAAAATATTGAATTTGCATAATGATGTTGTATGGCATGCAACAGCCCAAGAGGAACAAAAAGATATTGAGTTGATTTTTGGGGGAAAAGAGAATATCAGAGTAGCTAATAATTTAACTGCCAATTACAGTGAACTTGAATATGAAAAAGCAATAAAGAAAAATAATGGTGAACTAAGCATTGTATTTATCTCTAGAATACATCCAAAAAAAAATTTATTGAAAGCCATTGAGTATCTCAATCATATTAATGGAACTGTTTATTTTAATATTTATGGACCTATAGAGGATAAAGAATATTGGGCAAAATGCAACGAAAAAATAGGAGAATTACCAAAAAATATAACAGTCTCATATAAAGGACCTATTGACCACGATAAAGTAATTGAGATTTTTAAAAAACACCATGTTTTTCTTTTTCCTACATTAGGAGAGAATTATGGACATGTTATTTCAGAAGCATTAATTGGTGGTTCACCTGTAATAATAAGTGATCAAACACCGTGGAGAGAACTAGAAACGTTTCAAGTTGGTTGGGATATTAAACTTAATGATGAAGAAAAATTTATTGAAGTGTTACAGAGATGTGTTAATTTGACCCAATATGAATATGAATTATTATCGAGGCAATCATTTAAATATGGGAAAGAAACTGCCAATAATGAAAAAGGTAAAGAATATACATTTAA
Source organism: Solibacillus isronensis (assembly GCF_023715405.1). NCBI lineage: Bacteria > Bacillati > Bacillota > Bacilli > Caryophanales > Caryophanaceae > Solibacillus > Solibacillus isronensis. Next base: position 1,684,416 of record NZ_JAMBOC010000001.1, on the reverse strand, counting down.
ACTTTTCGAGGACCTTTAAAAATCAAGTTAGAAGTTGTAGGTGAGGGAAATGAAAATTTTGTTCGTAGCTGAGCATCTTTCGTATGGAGGAGCGCCAAGGAGATTTATTGATTTAGCCAATGCAATGGTAGACAGGGGTATAGATACAACAATATTTGTATTTAATGGAAGTATAGAGATAAAAGATAAGGTGAATAGTGCTATAAAGTGTATTGAAAGAAAAAGTATAAAGCCCCCTAATAGTTGGTTGTCTAGAAATATATTCTATCGATTAAAATGTATCCAAATAATCAATAATTATCTGAAAATCAATAAATATGATATTGTAGTTTCCTTTAATGATATGGTTAATATCAGTGTGTTGTTAAGTAAAAATGCAAGAAAAAGTAAAATTGTTATTTCTGAACGAAGCGACCCTAACTATAACAAAAAAATACTTCAGATAGTAAAAAAAATAATATATCAAAATGCAAAGGGAATAGTTTTTCAAACCAAGGGAGCACAGGAATTTTTTGGATCAAAAGTCAAGGTGAAAAGCGTAGTTATCCCAAACCCAATTCCAAGTAATGTAACATTTGAACCTTATACTGGTGAACCTGAGAAAATAATAGTAAATGTTGCAAGGCTTTGGTTGTTTCAAAAAAGACAAGATGTATTAATAAAGGCGTTTAAAGTATTCTCACAAAAGCATCCAGATTATAAATTAGTTTTATATGGGGATGGACCAGATGAACTTGTTATTAAGCAGTTAGTTAAAGATTTGAAACTAGAATCAAAAGTGGTTTTTGCTGGAGTAACATCTAATGTTATTGAGGCAATAAAGAAAGCAAGATTATTTGTATTAACATCAGATTTTGAAGGAATCCCCAATGCGCTGATTGAGGCAATGGCAATTGGGTTACCAGTTATATCAACTGATTGCAGTCCAGGTGGGTCTAGATTGCTTATCAAATCTAAAGAAAACGGAATTTTGATAAAGTGTGGGGATATTAATGAGTTATTAAATGCAATGGAGGATATGGTAAGTGATCCTGATAAATCCTATTCAATGGGACATAAAGCTAGAGATGTTGTTAACTTACTTGATGAGAAAAGAATTTATGATATATGGCTAAATTATTTCTATGACGTAGCAAATAACTAAGTACTTGGAGCTTTTTGAATTTTTGAATTTGGTAAAGAAAATAACTTATAAATTTCTTGCTAATAATTAAAAGTGTTGATATATAATAGTTCGTTAGCATTTTAAGATTGTTATTCATAATTTCAGATTAAATTTAGTAGTGAACAGGGAGATTATTTATGTATAACCATGCAAATACTATAAAAAATATAAAGGCTCAACCAATGAATAATTCTTATCTGATATATTTACTAGAAGTCACTGTTTACATTTTATTCTTTTTTATAGCAATATTGTATGGCATGACACCTCTATATTCAATTTATGTTGTTTGCGTAGGATGGACTTCAATTAGAATAGCAAATATCTTATTAAATAAAGTTAAATTGAGTCAAAAGGTTAGTATGTTTCTTTTGTTAGGTCTGATGATAAGAATGCTATTTGTTCTGTTTAACTATCAATGGAGTATAACAACAGGTTCAATAGATAATCCAAATTTATCAATGGTAGACTCTAAAATCTTTCATACTAGTGCTTTACTAATAAGCACTACGGAAAGTAATATATTGGGATTCATTAGTGTTTTAGGATACCCTCTTATTTTGTCATTATTTTACCAAATATTTTCCCCAAATATATTAGTAGGCATGCTACTAAATCTTTTGGTTGGAATTACAAACATTGCTCTTATAGGTATTATAGGCTTTTTATTATTTGGAAAAAGACAAGTAGCGGGTTATTCTATATTGTTTGCTTCAGTTTCTCCAATTTTATTTTCTTTTGACGCCGTCATATCAAAAGACCCAATTATTGTTACTGGAGTAGCATTGACAGTTATAAGTATGCTTGGGTTTTCTAAGGGGCTATTTAATAATTCTTTTAGCTTTGGTCTATTGATTATAGGATTTATAATTTTATCAACATTTAGACCAATATTGTTGCTAGTTCCTTTGGCTTTATTTATTATAGTTCAATCAAAAATGTCAGGAAGCAAAAAAGTAATTTCTACTATACTCGTATTAATGTCCTTTTCCGTAGGATTCTATCTCGCAAATAGATTCACTAGAGAAGGTATAAATTTAAGTTCTTATGCTACTATGGAGCAAAATAAAGATTGGGAAAATCAAGGTATCATGTCATACTTCGATGGGTTTGCTTCATGGCCAATTTATTTAAGGAGTTTTGTCTCACCAATTTTTGCTGGAATTCAATATTTATTACCGATTGGATTTTGGAACTTAAATTTTGACGTGCCTTATGATTTTGGGAGAAGGGTAGGAAATATAATTTGGCTTTTAGGCATTGGGCCAATCTGGATATTCTCGATAATTTCCTTTAAAAAGCTGGATCATATTCAAAAGTCTTTCTTATTTATAGGCTTATTTTTATATTTTGTGTTAGCTACGATAACGGCTGGGGCTCAATCTAGGTATGTTGCCTCAATTATGCCATTAATTATTCCTTGTGCTGCTGGAATTTTTTCTATTATTCAAACTAATAATAGAGTACGTAAAAGGTGGCATGGATTTTATTTATTTTACATTTTAATTGGAATTATCTCTGTTTGTTTATACGCTTTGATCAAATTATAACTTGAATTTAAAATCAGTATTTGCAAAGTGAATATTGGGGAAAATAAATTTGGATTAGAGTTCATATAACTATTGGGAACTTCCTTTTTCTAGAATAAGGTGGTGCAAAAACTTATGAATATAAAAAATATTATAAAGAAAAATGAGAATTTTACTTCATTTTATAGAAATATAAGGTACTTTTACCTTAAAAGCTTTGTGTCAGATGAACGACTAATTAGAAAACAGTTTAGGAAAATAGTGGGTAGAGAACTTGATTTAAATAATCCAGTCTATTTCAATGATAAATTACAATGGCTTAAAGTGAATTGGTATGACCCAATTGCTACTATGTGTGCAGATAAATTTGAAGTGAGAAATTTTGTTAAAGAGCAGATTGGTGAAAAGTACTTAAACGAACTCTATGCCGTTTATGATTCAGTAGATGAGATAGATATTAAGAAACTGCCCGATTCATTTGTTTTAAAAGGCACTCATGGTTCTGGTTCTAATCTTATTTGTAAAGATAAGAACAGTATTGATTGGAACAAACAAGTTAAAATTATGAAAGGATGGCTCAATAAGAACTTATACTGGTATTATCGTGAATGGGTCTATAAAGATATTAAGCCAAGAATAGTTTGTGAGAAATATATGTCAGAAGGTCTCGGAACTAATTCACTTACTGATTATAAGTTTTTTTGTTTTAATGGTGAAGTGAAATATTGCCAAGTAATTAGGGGTAGAGGAATAAATGAAACTATCGACTTTTATGATATTGACTGGAATCACATGCCATTTACAGGACTAAGGCCGTTACCAAATTCAAAAGAGACCTACTTAAAACCTAAAAAATATAATGAAATGTTAGACCTAGCCAAAAAGCTATCAGAGTCTTTTCCTTTTGTAAGGGTTGATTTCTATTATGTAAATGAAGAAATTATATTTGGAGAGTTGACCTTCTTTCCCAGAAGCGGTTATGGAAGTTTCTATCCGACTGAATGGGATAAGAAGATAGGAGATTTATTAACACTCAATAAATAATAATAGGATAGATTCAAATTCCAAACAATATTTAGATGAAACGAATTATGATAATTATGAGTAACAGAATATTTTATGTATCTAAGAAGGGGATTAGTAAACAAGATTTTTTCTACACTTATAGTTTAATGTGTACCCACTGAAAATTTTTGTTTGCTAGTTTTTCTAAAGGTGAATTTAAAGTGGAAGAAAATAATTTTCAAAAAAAAATTATTAATGCGACAAAATGGTCTACAATTACTCAGATCGCTGCAAAAATTATTAATCCTCTTACTAATATGATATTAGCTAGGATACTTGCTCCAGAAGCATTTGGGGTAGTTGCCACTATAATAATGATTACTAGTTTTGCTGAGATGTTTACTGATGCAGGATTTCAGAAATACCTGGTTCAACACGAGTTCAAGGATGAAGAAGAAAAGAATAAAAATGCTAATGTGGCATTTTTAACTAACTTAGCAATATCCATCTTTTTATGGGGATTAATAATTCTTTTTAGTGAGCATATCGCTGCAATAGTAGGAAATCCAGGTCTGGGAAATGTAGTTGCAATAGCCTGTATCCAATTGCCACTTACAGCTTTTTCAAGCATACAAATGGCTTTATATAGAAGAAACTTTGATTTTAAAACACTATTCACTGTCAGAATCGTTTCCATTTGTCTTCCGTTTGTGGTAACTATCCCGCTAGCTTTTGTAGGTATGAATTATTGGGCGTTAATTATTGGCAATATAGTAATGCAACTTTCAAATGCAGTAATATTAACAATTAAGTCAAAGTGGAAACCAAGTTGGTTTTATAAGGTTAGTATTTTAAAAAAGATGCTGTCGTTTAGTATTTGGTCATTAGCTGAAGCAATTGCAATATGGTTAACTGCATGGATTGATGTATTTATAATTAGTACCTTTTTGACTGAATATTATATAGGTTTATATAAAACATCAATTACAATGGTTAATGGTTTAATGACGTTATTTACAGCTTCAATAATGCCAATTTTATTTGCAGCGTTATCAAGGCTTCAGAACAATGATATTGCATTTAAACAAGTATATTATAAATATCAGAGGGTTATGGCTTACTTTGTTTTACCAATAGGTATAGGATTGTTTTTATTTAGCGATCTTGCAACTCAAATTATGCTGGGGAGCCAATGGACCGAGGCAAGTAGTATAATAGGAATATGGTCATTGACTTCTGCATTTTTAATAATTACATCATATTTCAATGGTGAGGTATACAGATCAAAAGGAAGACCTAAATTGTCATTTATATCTCAAATGATACATCTTGCTTTTATTATTCCTACTTGTCTAGTTAGTATACAGTACGGATTTTTGGCTTTAGTTTTCTCCCGGGCATTAATAAGATTTCAAGGTATGATAACTAGTTTTATAATTATGAAATTTTTTATGAATTTTTCGGTTTTTGATACAATTAAAAATGTTTCCAAACCATTAATTTTTACATTTATGATGACCCTTGTTGCATTACTATTAAAACAGTTATCAAGCACAATGTTATGGGATTTTGTAACAATAATCTTTTGTGCTTTAATATATACTGGTATTGTATTGATATTTGCAAAAGATGATGTAAAAATGGTGAAAAATATAATAAAAAGAAATTGATACTAATAATATATGTATTTAACTATAGTTGTAGATAACTAAATATTATATGATTGGAGAAACAGTATGCAAGATGAAAAAACTGATATAAGTTTGAAAAATAATGTAGTAAGGATTCTATGGACTGGTGGATGGGATTCAACTTATAGAATTGTAGAACTTTCAAGACAATTATGTACCGTACAACCTATTTATGTATATGGTGATGGGAGGCATAGTGAACAATTTGAGATAAAAGCTATGAGGAAAATCTTGTTGGAACTAAGTAGAAGAAAAGAAACGAGAGCAACTATTTTACCTATTGAATTTATAGATAAAAAATCGATTCCCTCAAATCAAGAAGTTACTAAAGCATTTGAACAAATTGCTAATACAACTAGATTGGGTACTCAACATGAATGGTTAGCCCGTCTTGCATTATTAAACCCTGGCCTAGAATTGGGGACAGAATCAGCACCATTGGAAGTTAGTAATATTTTAACGGCGATTAATAAATATGGGAAACTAAAAAAGGATGAAAACGGAGATGGTTTTATTCTTGATTCTAGTAGAAGTAATAAAGAAGTAATGCTAGTACTTGGAAATTTTAAATTCCCGATTATTAATAAAGCAGGTCATGATATGAAAAGTAATATTCAAAAATGGGGTTATGAGGATATAATGAAAAATGTCTGGGTATGTCATGCTCCTATATTTGGAAAACCATGCGGATTTTGTCATCCTTGTGAATTAAAAATCGAAACAGGTATGGATTTTCTACTAACAAAATCTGCATTAAAAAGGTATGCTAGACGAAATAAAAAAATATTTATTTTAAATAAGATTGAAAGAAGAATTAGTAAAGCGGCTGAAAAAGTAATCCCTAATTCCCGAAATATTTAAGAATGGAAATAATGGGAAGTTTTAGTTAAATTTAGAAAAATTATAATATAATATAAAAACTTTTAGTATTTAACTAGCAAAATAATAGTTTTTAGTCATTTCTCTTAAGATGGTCTATTTCAATTTTATAATATTTGGGGGCTTTTTTATGTACAAAATAGCAGTAGCAGGGACAGGTTATGTAGGATTAGTAGCTGGTGTGTGTTTTGCCGAAGTAGGTCATCAAGTGACCTGTGTTGATATAGACGAGAAAAAAGTAGAAATAATGAAATCAGGCGTTTCTCCAATCTATGAAGATGGCTTGGAGGATTTGATGAAAAAGAATTATGAAGCTGGAAGATTGGATTATACAACAAATTATCAATCTGCCTATAGAGACGCTGATGCTATTTTTATAGGTGTTGGTACTCCAGAGCAATCTGATGGATCTGCAAATCTATCATATATCGCAACTGTTGCAAGACAAATTGCTGAATCAGTAGAAAAAGATTGCCTAATTGTTGTAAAATCAACAGTTCCTATTGGAACTAATGATAAGGTGGAACAATTTATTCAGGACTTTTTAGTAAAAGATGTGAAAGTAGAAGTTGCATCAAACCCGGAATTTTTAGCGCAAGGATCCGCAGTCCATGATACACTTCATGCTGAAAGAATCGTTATTGGAACAGAAACTAAATGGGCTGAAGAATTACTTACGAAAATCTATGAGCCATTCAATTTACCGATTGTATCAGTAAATAGAAAATCGGCAGAAATGATCAAATATGCGTCTAATGACTTCCTTGCTCTTAAAATCTCTTATATGAACGACATAGCTAATCTTTGTGAATTAGTTGGAGCAGATATACAGGATGTTGCAAAAGGGATGAGTTATGATCAACGTATTGGAAATAAGTTCTTAAATGCAGGTATCGGCTTTGGAGGCTCATGTTTCCCTAAAGATACAAAAGCGCTTGAGCATATTGCGAAACAGAACGGTTATGAGCTCAAAACGGTTATAGCTGCTATTGATGTGAATAACAAGCAAAAAACAATTCTCTATAAAAAAGCTAGTAAAAGACTCATTACATTCAATGGTCTTAAAGTGGCTGTATTAGGCTTGACCTTTAAACCAGGAACAGATGATTTGAGAGAAGCGCCATCACTTGAAAACATACCATTATTATTGGAACAAGGCGCAGATATTTATGCATTTGATCCTGTTGGAGCAGAAAACTTTGCTAAAGTTCATCCGGAAGGGAAGAATGGCAAGGGCAATATTACTTATGTTTCCAATATTGAGGCTGCTTTAGAAGATGCGAATATTTGCTTTATCTTTACTGAATGGGGAGAAGTAAAAGCTTTAACTCCTGAAAATTATAAAAAGCTAATGAGAACTCCTTTAGTATATGACGGCCGAAATATTTATCGTGTTGAAGAGATGCAAAAAGCAGGAGTAGAGTATCACTCAATCGGGAGAAAATCTGCAACTAGTGAAGCTGGTAAGGAGTCGAGGAATATTGAATTACAAAAATCTTGATTCTAGTAAAATATATTTGATTACAGGTGCAGCTGGATTTATCGGATACTACTTATCTAAAAAATTACTGGAGCAGGACTGCCAAGTTATCGGTATAGATAATGTAAATGATTATTATGATGTGAATCTAAAACATATTCGTTTAGGAAATCTGAAACCTTATGAAAAATTTACTTTTATTAAAGGTGACATATCCGATAAGGGTTTGATTATGAAAACCTTTAAGGAGTACAAGCCAAATATTGTAGTAAATTTAGCTGCTCAAGCAGGAGTAAGGTATTCAATAGAGAATCCGGATGTCTATATTCAAAGTAATATCATAGGCTTTTATAATATCCTAGAGGCGTGCAGATTTTATCCAGTGGATCATCTTGTCTATGCATCATCCAGTTCAGTATATGGAGCCAATAAAAAAGTTCCGTTTGAAGAAACAGATTTTGTGGACACTCCCGTTTCATTGTATGCGTCAACTAAAAAATCAAATGAATTAATGGCATATACATATAGCCATCTTTATAAAATTCCATCTACAGGGCTTCGTTTCTTTACAGTTTACGGTCCAATGGGTAGACCCGATATGGCTTACTTTGGATTTGCAGATAAGTATTTTAATGGTGAGCCAATTAAAATTTTCAATAATGGCGATTTTGAAAATGATCTTTACCGTGATTTTACGTATATTGATGACATCGTTGAGGGAATTGAACGATTATTAAGTAATCCGCCTCAAAGTGAAGTTCAACATAAGGTTTTTAATATCGGAAATAATAGTCCTGAAAAATTAATGGTTTTTATTAAAACACTTGAGAAAGCGTTAAGTAATGCATTAGGAAAAGAAGTGCAATTCGAAAAGGTATTCGAACCTATTAAGCCAGGTGACGTCCCCGCTACATATGCTTCTACTGATGAATTGCAGAAAGCTGTAGGTTTTAAACCGGAAACTTCAATCGAAGATGGACTGCAAAAGTTCGCTGATTGGTATGTGGATTATTATAATTTAAAGGACTAAATACAAATTACCCGCTAGCCTTAACGGGCTTGGCGGGCTTATTTGTTGTACTTTTTAAATTTTTCTACACCAAGGGGATTTAGTTGGCAACACCAGGATGAAATTACCCAATAACGCAGGAATAAAATACCTCATTTCTGTTTGCAGGTTGCAGCTGCATGTTATCTGTATAAAGATAATTTTTATTAAGGCAATGCCTTTAATATAAATTTCTCTGCAGTAAATAAAGCTTGTTCTCTAGTAGAGAAGATTCCTGTTGCCCCATTAATTATTTGATCTTCAATCTCAATAGTATATTCTGCTGAATATTGCTGATCCATAAATTTCTTTAAAGTAATGGAGATTATTAAATCCTCGTAATTAAAAACTTCAACACTATAGACTTCGGCTTCAAATGTACCTAATTCATAAATAATTGATTTTTCTAACCCTATCAAGTAAATTCCTCCATTCATTTGTATTATATTCAATTATACGAAGAAATTTTAAGTAATCCTACCATCTGTTTTTGATAATTTATGCGTCAAAAATACTTTTTTAGGCTATTTGTAGGGGAAACTTATTAATTTTGATTCTAATTTATACTGTAACCCTTCTCTCACTGTTCTCTACAACAATCTCCCCAATATAATAAGGAAATTCCTTAACTCGCTCCTTTAACATAAATAGATAGATTTCCTCATTTGTTTCGTTATGTAGGATACTCGTGTATTTATGTTGATTATAAATGCTGTGCCATTTTGTAGGTTTAGAGCCATAAATATTGGAGTGCAGCATTTGTGCATCGTATGGTGTTCTTGCAAAATATAGGGCATACTTAGCATCTGAAATGCTTGTTGCATAGAGTTTAATCCGATTGATGCCGAGTACATCACGCTCATTCATTGCGTTGATTTCAGCGATTTCTTCATCAGTAAAAGGTACATCGTAAATACGCTTTGGGTCATCTTCCTTTTGCAAATAGCCTTTCTTTAAAGCAAGGTATATCCAGTAAGCGCCAAAGTTTTCTTCATGTTTGATCATTTCTAATAGAAGGTTATAGACACTCATTTTAGGCATTCACTTCGCTCCTTGTCCAAATATGTCCTGTTTTTTTGTTATAGATGGCTTTCGCTGTGTCAGTCGGCCCATTGCGGTTTTTCGCAACGATGAATTCCAGTAAATCAGGGGCATCGGTCTTTTCTGTTTCATAATACGAGTTGCGATATAGTAAAATAATGACGTCCGCATCTTGTTCAATAGAGCCGGAATCACGTAAGTCACTCATTACTGGTCGCTTATTACTGCGGGTTTCAACATTGCGGTTGAGCTGTGATAGGCAAATGACCGGACAGTTAAACTCTTTAGCCATTTGCTTTAGGGCGCGGCTGATTTTGCCCATCGCCATCGCCGGATAATCGTGGTCACCATCCGTCTGAATAATTTGTAAGTAATCAATTAAAATGACGGGTGTCTTGTTTGGGTTTTGCCGGATGATACGGCGAGACTGACTACGGATTTGCGGCATCGTTAAGCTGCTGCGATCATCAATATGGATACTCGACTTATTAACATTCTCTAATACATGCAACCACTTATTTTTCTGGTCCTCCGAAAAATATTGTTTTGGGTTGCGCATCTTTAGCCGAGAATAGGGACCTGATGTTGCAATAAGCCGATTCAGTAAAATGGTTTTACTCATCTCCAATGAAAAGATGATCGGTAAATGTCCTTGCCAGCCAGCTTGTAGGGCGATATTGTTCATGACATCAGTTTTTCCCATTGAAGGCCGGGCTGCTATAATCGTCAATTCGCCTGGTCGAAATCCATCGATTATGGAAGCAAGACTCTGGATGTGGGGGACGATGAGCCCGGGAGTCTCGACGTCCTCCCAAGGGCGGTTATGCATTCCGACCAAATCTTGGGTGATGGATGTATCCACCTGATTGCCTTCTAGCTGTGTATAATCAAGCCGTTCAATAATTTGAGAAATCGCCCAATCACCTTCCGCAGCCTGAAATAATATTTGGGCTTTTTGTCGTTCACGCCAGATTTCTCGTAACAGTCGGGCATACTCATCAAATTTTTCCGCATTGGCACACATCATGAGCTCCGTAACATAGGACAGGCCGATTGTTTCCATCTGTTCAAATCGTGCGCTCAGTGTCAGATAATCGACCGGGTGTCCTTCTGCTACGAGTTGCTGCATCAGCATAAAAAGCTGTCGGTGGTGTTGTCCGTAAAACATCTCCGGCTTCAGCTGACTATCCATAATCAAATAGTTTTCCTCGAGCATTGTTGCTAAAATACTCTGCTCCAGAAATTCCTTTTTAATCAATAGCATTCACCTTCATCAAAATCGAGTACGACTGGTTCAAAATCGAAGTTGTTTTCTTGCTGTCTTGTAAGTGCATCGTTTAAATAGCTTTCAAAATTCCCAGGTCGAAATAATGTGATCGGTCTTAAATATTTGTTCATCTGCGGATCGTTCTTCCAGTTTCTCACCTGTTCATCAATAACTAAATAGCAATCTTCAACTGTGTAGCCTTCCTTTAAAATAGCCTGGATAAGTCGGATATTTGTTTTCGAACTACCATTAAAATTCTTTTTGGCTTTTTCATTTAAGTAGTGAATGATGTTTGCAATCTCCACGTTGTGATCGGCATTTGGTTTCTTTATTTTCTTCTCGGGCAATTTTGGTTCTCCAGGAAACAGCTCACCTTGATTATAAATTTCCGTTTGAAGTAGTTCGTTGAGTTTTTCGTAATTAATCCGGTACCATTTCGTACGGTCTGTATAGAAGCGGTTAAATCTGTTGGATGAAACAATAATATGATAGTTTTCCAACTTTCTTAACAGTCTTCTGACTTTCGGAACGTTCCAAAAGAAGCATTGCTTCGACCAATCTTCGTATGTTTGGCAATACCAAATGTATCCCTCTTTACTAACCCCTTCTGTTTCTAATCGATAACTCAGGTGCTGAAGCAATAACGCTTCCTGAATACCGATTCGAGCTGACAAGCTCGGTGATACAAGTAAGTGCTCTTCGTTCACTAATAATTTCATGTCCTAACCTCCAATTTTTTTTTACTGTCTTGCCCTATATATGGCCTTCGAAATCAAAAAAAGGGACACGATATGTAAAATAATATTTTTCGTTGGAACAATGCTAAGGAGCATAAAGAAAAAAATCATACGGTTGCGTTTTAACGCAACAATATAAATCTTTTTAAATTCTTTTAAAAGATTTTAAGATCTTAAAGATCTTTTATTGAGGAGACTTTCTTGGGCAGGGGGATGTGATAAAATTGAATTACGAGAAGTAACTTGAGCGGCAGAAGAGAGAGAAATTATTTTAACGTGTGAACATCCAAAAATAGCTCAGAATAGTTTGTTGAAAAGTTAGGAGATTTTCTATTTTGCGATAACAAATTATAGAATAAAAAATTTTAGAATTCCCCTTCAATAATGAAGAGTGTAGATAAACTCATTTGAAAATGACTAAAAAACATGTGATAAATTTAGAGATATTTGTTTTTGGTTAGAAATAAAGTCATAAATTGTAGTAGATTGTCGAAATGATTATCTAACATAACTGAGGGTTTCCCTAGTATGTGGGTACTATTTACCGTATAATAGAGTGATATTAGTAGAGAAGAAATTATTCATGTAATTAGTACCAACAAAATCGAATGGAGGAATATTATTGCAGCTACAGTTATTAAAAACACATATTTTAAACTATGATTTAACAAACATTGACTGGCAGCACTATACAAAAAAAGTGGAAGTACTCCATGATTACTTACATCGTACGGATCATAATACTACCGGCTGGATGGATTCACCACTTGAAGATCAGAATGCACTTTTTGCGCAGATTCATGAAGTTGCGACAGAAATAAAATTAAAGGCGGACATCCTTATAGTTGTGGGAATCGGCGGATCATATCTCGGTGCGCGCGCAGTACAAAATGCGTTAACTCCCCATTTCATTGAACGAAAATCCGGCATTGAAGTCGTATATGTCGGTCAAAATATGAGCGGTGCATATGTACAAGGGTTAATCGATTATATAAAAGATAAGCGTGTCTATGTCAATGTGATTTCAAAATCAGGCGGTACGATGGAGCCTGCATTAGCGTTCCGTGTTTTCCGTCAATATATGGAGGATAAATACGGTGTAGAAGCAAAGAACCGTATTATCGTAACTACCGATGCAGAGACAGGTATTTTACGTGATATTGCAAATAGCTCTGGATACCGTCAATTTGAAATTCCCGCCAATGTTGGTGGACGCTACTCGGTTCTAACGCCTGTAGGATTATTACCACTTGCTGTTGCTGGCATTGATATTGACGCATTAATGATTGGTGCAAAATCTGCTGCAACTGAATTTTCAGCCTCTCATTTGGAAGATAATGAGGCTTATCGTTATGCCGTATTACGTCATGCATTGCATACACAAGGTTATAAAGTTGAATTGCTCGCTTCCTTTGAGCCTGCCTTGAAACGTTTCCATGAATGGTGGATGCAGCTTTTTGGCGAGAGTGAAGGGAAAGAGGCGAAAGGTCTATTCCCGACATCGGCTAATTTTTCGACAGATCTGCATTCAATCGGTCAATTTATTCAGGAAGGTAGTCCGATATTATTTGAGACATTGCTTCACTTTAAAGAAATTAATGTGGATTATAAAGTACCGTTTGATCCTCGTGATGAAGATGGATTAAATTATTTAGCTGGTCACACTTTTAATGAAATCAACGCAGTTTCCAAAGAAGGGACAGCGCTTGCCCACTCGGAAGGCGGCGTGCCTGTCATTCAGTTGGAACTTGATAAATTAGATGAATTCCACCTTGGCTATTTAATTTATTTCTTTATGAAAGCTTGTGCGATGAGTGCACTTTTACTGGAAGTCAATCCGTTTGATCAACCAGGTGTAGAAGCTTATAAGAAAAAAATAATGGAACTTTTAAAGCAAGAGAAGGTGACAGAATGATTACAGTTAAAACTCAGCTTGAACAATGGGGAGCAGCAAATCTACCAAATTACTTAAAAAATGAATTGGATGAAATTCGTACTGATGAACGATTAGTAGAAGATCATTTCTATCAAAACGTAAAATTCGGTACGGGTGGGATGCGTGGTGTACTAGGTGTTGGTACAAATCGTATGAATATCTATACAGTGCGTCGTGCAGCAGCAGGTCTTGCGCAGTATGTATGTGAAGGCGGCGAAGAAGCGAAAACACGAGGTGTAGTAATCGCTTATGATACACGTCATTTTTCAAAAGAGTTCGCTGTTGAAACTGCGAAGGTGTTAGGAGCTTACGGTGTACATAGTTATGTGTTCAGTGAATCACGCCCGACGCCGGAGCTTTCGTTTGCAGTGCGTTATTTATACGCTTATGCGGGGGTTGTTATTACGGCAAGCCATAATCCGAAACAGTATAACGGATTTAAAGTATATGGTGCAGACGGAGCACAGCTTGTACCTGCTGGAGCAGATACCATTGTTTCTTATATGGATAAAATTGAAGATATTTTTGCGATTGAAACAGTGGAATTTGAACAGTATGGTCAATATATTTTAGAAAAGATTGATCAGGCTTATCAGTACAGTCTCCTTCACTTAAAAGAACAGCCTGTAAAAAGCAATATGAAGCTTGTTTACACACCACTTCACGGTGCAGGGTTAGTGCCTGTATGTGAAGGGTTAAAAGCATTTGGATTTAATGAAGTACATGTCGTTGAAGCACAGGCCATTCAAGATGGTGCGTTTCCGACTGTTCCATATCCGAATCCGGAAGAAGCAGCCGCTTTTGAATTGGCGATGGAGCTAGGTCATAAAGTAGGTGCAGACTTACTGCTCGCAACTGATCCGGATGCCGACCGTCTAGGCGTAGCAGTTAGAAACGGTCAATCGTATGAACTATTAACTGGTAATCAGTTAGGGGCTTTACTGTTAAATTATATTTTACAGACAAAGCAAAGCAACGGAACGCTTCCTGAAAATGGGATTATGATTAAAACGATTGTCACATCGGAACTAGGTACGAAGATTGCTGCTCATTTTGGTGTAGAGACCGTTAATACCTTAACTGGTTTCAAATACATTGCTGAAAAAATCGCCGAATATGAACAGTCAGGTGTGTATAAGTATTTATTCGGCTATGAGGAAAGCTACGGCTATTTAATCGAACCATTCGTACGCGATAAAGACGCGGTGCAAGTGGCGTTAAAAATAGCGGAAATGGCAAGCTTCTACGAGTCAAAAGGCAAAACATTGCTTGATGCATTGGAAGTTGTGTATAAGCAGTTTGGCTATTACAAAGAAGCACTAATTTCAAAAGTATTCGAAGGTAAATCAGGACAGGAGGAAATGGCCGCACTGTTAGACGCGGTTCGCCAAAATCCGCCAGCTGAAATTGCAGGGAAAAAAGTTGTTCGATACGAGGATTATTTAACAGCGATAGCAACTGCGGTTACAGGTGACAAGCTACCAATCGATTTACCGAAAGAAAATGTACTGAAATTTATATTGGAAGACGAATCATGGATTGCCATCCGTCCATCCGGGACTGAGCCAAAATGTAAATACTATTTTGGTGTGATAGGAGAAAGTGCTAGTCAAGCATCAGAACGATTGGAGCAATTAAAATTGAGTTTTATATAAAAGATGAAAAGGTGTTTAGAATAAAATATTCTAAATGCCTTTTTGCATTTAATAGAAGAAATGAGGTTAGTATAAAAAATGGACACGTCTTAAGAGACACTTTAAGATTAAGATATCTAAAAAAGGACGTGGAACGATGAAAGAAAAACAAACTCGTAAGCGATTAGACGCACAAACAAAAGAATATATTTTAAAGTCTGTTTTAGAAGATGGCGCAAAAGTTTCGGATCTGGCATTTAAGTTTGAAATTGGGTCTTCAACTATTCATAAATGGATTAAAGATTATCGTGAATCGAAAAATCAGGATGTCACACGTTACTTTACTTCTAGCGAAGTAGATAAGTTGCAGGCAGCGTTTGATAAGAAGTTACGTGATTTGGAAGAAGAGAATGAAATTCTAAAAAAGGCTATGCACATCTTCGCGAAAAACCCCGAGTGATTTATGCATTCATTGAAAAGCATAAAAATGACTTTGGCATTGCGATGATGTGTAAAGTATTGATGGTTTCAAAAAGCGGTTATTATGACTGGCGTAAAAAACAGATACAGCCCTTATCGGAAAAAGAAGTAAGCGATACAGAAATTGCCCGTCAGATTCATCAATCCTATACGAGGAGTTTTGGTACATACGGTAGCCCTCGAATTGCGCAAGACTTAGCGAGTATAGGTTATGTCTGTTCGCAAAAGAAGATTGCGAATATGATGCGAAACCTTGGGTTAAGTGCCATAATCCCAAAGACTGTTCAACGAACAACGGATTCCAAACACCATCAATTTATTTATCCGAATCTAGTCAAACGTCAATTTCAAGTTAAAGAGAAAAATAAAGTATGGGTCGCAGATATAACTTATATTCGAACACTGGAGGGGTGGGTGTATCTTGCGTCAATCATGGATTTATATTCTCGTAAAATCGTCGGCTGGGCCATCGCAGATCATATGGAACAAACATTAGTAGATCAAGCCTTGAAGCATGCTTTAGCAGTTCGAAAACCCGAAAAAGGATTAGTTCATCATTCAGATCGAGGCGCACAATATTGTGCCACAAGCTATACAAGAACTTTAAAAGAACATGGGATTAAAATTAGCATGAATCGAAAAGGAGATCCCTATGACAATGCGTGTATTGAATCCTTCCACGCCACAATCAAAAAAGAATGGATTTATCGTCACCGTTTCCAATCCAAAAAAGAAGCAAGAAAGAGCGTGGAGTCATACATCGTAAACTTTTACAATGAACGACGACGACATTCAACAATCGGTTATTTATCACCAAACCAATTTGAGAGAAATCAACAGGAGTCTGTTTGTCAAAATGCCTCATAAAGTTCTCTTATAGGGTTTTCATCCCTCCATGCCCATGTCTGGGCATGGAGGGATGAAAAGCAGAGCAACCGAAGGGCGGTAGCAAAAAAAGTCTCTTAACGTTTGTCCGAAATATTGACGGAAGACCAGAAAAACTTGAATAGTAGGTATATATTAGATGTTTCGAGACTATACTATTAGAAAGATATTTATAGAATCTATTTTAATGCATCAAAATAGTTGAAAAGCAACAAATCGTCAATCAGCCTATCTACTACAAATTTTAGCAAACACATTTCACCTTTAAAACACTACCATTTGCTACTCTATTATTCACAGCTAAAACTTCACTAATTACCCTAATCCTAATCAATTAGTAATGTGAAAAAATAATAGAAGGAGCTGTGATTCATTTATGCAAATCCCATTACATGCAAAGCGCTATGCATTCACACAAGTCGTAAAGTTATCCCCAATTGCTGCAAGTAAATTATTATATTGGAACAGATTCAAAACCCGTTTAAACCTGGAAAATCCAAAAACCTTTAATGAAAAACTAATGTGGCTCAAACTATTTGAAGATGTTGAATTTAAAAGAAGATTTACAGATAAAGTAAAGGCGCGCGAATATATGATCACAGTCGGCTACAACTATTTACTGCCGCCGCTGATCGGTATTTTTGATGAAGTGGAAGATATTATTTTCGAGCAGTTGCCGAGAAAATTTGTTTTGAAATGTTCCCACGGTGATGGTATGACAATAGTTTGCGAGAATAAACGTGAAATGGATTACCGGGAAACAAGGCAGCAATTAGCGGAAATGATGGCAACGGATTATTCGCTTAAATATGCTGAGCCCCACTATACATCAATTGTTCCTAGAATTATTATTGAACGTTTTATTGAATCAACAACTGGCAATGATACACAAGAATACAACATTCATTGTTTCCATGGGGTGCCGAAGATTATCGAGACTACTTTCCACCGTTTTACACCGAAAGAGCAAACACTCATGTTAACACCGGATTGGTTTAATACGAATTATATAAAGAAAAAGTATCCGTTTGATGAAGGAAAAGTAAAGCCTGCGCAGCTTGAAGAACTGCTCGCCATTGCGAAAAAGCTGAGTAAGCCGTTTACGTATGTGCGAATCGATCTAAAGGTAGTAGATGAGAAAGTTTACTTTAACAACTTTACATTCACGCCGGACGCTTGTTTAAATAACCAAATTCAAGAAGATGACAGTCTGAAGCTTGGGCAATGGCTTGATTTGGATATTGAGAAGTCGAGGCATCCGGTTTCTGTAGCCCGTTCCAAATATTAATCACTTTTACTGTTTAGGAGGATTTCCATGATACCGATTGTGTCTATTATTGTGGCAACACATAATGTTGAATATTCGATTAGAGAATGTCTTAAAAGCCTGCAGCAGCAATCATTGAAAGATATCGAAGTGCTTATTATGAACAATGGTTCTTCTAAAGGAACGGCTCTTGTTTGTGAAGAATTCGTTAGTGAAGATGAACGTTTTAGTCTATTTAATGCGCAAAACCTTACGTTAAGTGAAGCGCGTAATTACGGAATGCAGGAAGCTACAGGTAAATATATTGCCTTTGTGGATGGACATGATTTTGTGGAAAGTACGATGTATGAAAAGCTCGTACAGCGAGCTGAGCAGAAACATGCGGATCTCGTACTGTGTGGCTATACGAAATACTGGCCGGAAACGGAGCGCAAAAAACAGGTGAAGGTCAATGAAGCACTGTTAACAAAACCGAACCCAGTAAATTATTATCTCACAAAGCACAATGAAGCGTATATCGTGCCGTGGAATAAACTGTTTTTACGTTCCATCATTATGGGGGAGCGATTATATTTTGATAATCATCCATTTTTTGAAGATGTTGGGTTCATCGCGCAATATTTATCTTTTGCGAAAAAGATTGCCATTGTAAATGAACCGCAGTATAACTTTGTACAATATGAGGATATGCTGATGAAAAACTATAGTCCATCGATTGCCCACTCACATGCACAAACGTATGCACAATTGAAGCAGTTTTTTGATAAAAGACAATACCGCAATGTGATTGAGGGGTTAAATTTACGATTATATATTCATCGTTATCATCATGTGTTGTTAACGACGTCAAACACAAGGCAAGTGAAATCGCTGGAGCGTCAAATTATCCGGGAAAGCAAAAACTTTTCTCAGCTCCCGTGGAATCTGCGCATGATGAAACCGTTAGTGAAAATGAGGGTCTATCCGACATTTTTCCGGTTGGTTCATAAAGTAAAGGCTTAAAAAGAGTAAATATACTCGTAACTGTAGAAGTAAAATTCGAAGCTTGATAAGGGGGAATATTTGTGATATTAGTCGTTGGTGGAGCGGGCTTTGTTGGAAGCCATGTCGTAAATTTATTACTGGAAAAAGGGCCGGTCGTTGTGTATGATAATTTATCCACAGGACACCGTGGAGCAGTCGATGAGCGGGCTATTTTTATTGAAGGTGAATTATCGGACCAGCAACGGTTAACGCAAATATTTACATTGTTTCCGGTTCATACCGTAATCCATTTTGCAGCATCGGACTCAGTCAACGAGGCAATGGGGAATCCTGAATATTACTATGAAAATAATGTCGGTGGTACATTAGCATTATTGAAAGTCATGCGTGCATGCAGAGTGAGAAATATAATGCTTTCTTCAGCCGTTATGGCATGTTCAGAAGAGCATGAGCTTTTACAAGGGCAGAAATGTATGATTGAACAAATGCTTGAAGTCTATACGAAAGCCTATGATATGAATGGGAGCGTTCTCCGTTATAGTAAGAGCACTAGTGTACAGGCTTCGGTTAGTGGAAATCTGGAAGTTGCGATTGATGAGCCAGGCAACCGTGGTTTTAATAATGTGAGCGATGTTGCAAATGCACATGTTTTAGTACTTGAAGCGTTGGAGCGAGAGAAGCCATCATTTAGGATGTATGATTTATCTGAGGTTAGTTCAAAAAACATACAACCGGAGCTTAGATGGCATACAGAACAAAATTTAAATGAAATGATTGAAGATGCCTGGAATTGGCATGAAAACTCAAAATGTTAGCGTATTAGTCTGTTACAATTCATTTTGTAACAGTTTTTTTGCGTCTATTGTACAAAAAGTGATAAAATGATTAGATGTTGAAGAACAGAAAGAGTGGTTTTTAATAATGAAAGTATTATTTATTGGCGATATCGTTGGTTCAATCGGTCGCGATGCAGTAGAGCAGTATTTGCCTCGCTTAAAGAAAAAATATAATTTGGATGTTGTTATTGCAAATGGTGAAAATGCTGCAGCAGGGCGCGGTATTACACGTGCGATTTACAATGATTTACTGCAAATGGGTGTCGATGTCATCACGATGGGCAATCATACGTGGGACAACAAAGACATTTTTGATTTTATCGATGATGCAGATTACTTAGTGCGTCCGGCAAACTTTTCGAAAGATGCACCAGGACGCGGTATGACGCAAGTATCGAAAAACGGTGTGACGATTTCGGTTATTAATTTGCACGGTCGCGTATTTTTACCGCCGCATGAAGATCCGTTTGCGATGGCAGTTGAAATGGTTGAAGAAGCGAAAAAAACGTCGCCAATCGTATTTGTCGATTTCCATGCTGAAGCTACGAGTGAAAAAATCGCATTAAGCTGGCATCTGGACGGCAAAGCATCTGTTGTTGTCGGAACACATACACATGTCCAAACGGCGGACAACCGTATTTACCCAGGTGGCACGGCATATATTACTGACGTCGGTATGACGGGTCCGTATGATGAAGTGTTAGGTATGGGGAAAGATAATGTCATTTATAAGTTCCTGACAAACATGCCGGCACGCTATGAAGTACCGAAAAAAGGCCGCGCTGTATTAAGTGCCTTCTTTGTCGAAATTGATGATAAAACTGGGAAAGCAATTCGCCAGGAACGTGTACTCATAAATGAGGATAACCCGTTTCAAGCATAAGTGAATAATGACACCTATTACTTATACAAAAGGTAACTGCCTTTTGTATACAGTGATAGGTGTTTTTTTAGTCCTTTAATAGCTGATTGAGGATTATAAAAAATAATTGAGGATTAATTTGTATGAAGTGAGGATTATGCAAAGGTAGTTGAGGATTAACGAATACAGATTGAGGATAAAATCACATAAAGAGAAGAATATATTTGCACCATATTTAACAAACCTGTAAAATCGGTAAAATATTTAAAACTACACAATAGCATTCTAATAGAAATTAGAATAAAATGGAAAACATGTGGGAATAATTGTAACGATGCGAAAGATTGGACCAAATAGACTTTTTAATAAAAGAGGTGGAAACAAAAATGAGAAAAATACTCGCTTGGCTGATTGTTATATTGTGGATGATGCTCATTTTTTACTTTTCACAACAACCAGTAGTAGATTCAAGTCGCTTAAGTTCAAATATTACAAAACAATTGATAGAGGTTGCAGAAAAAATAACACCACTGGAAAATGTGCAGGAGAGCCAGCTGCATTACCTCGTCCGAAAAAACGCTCATTTCACGATTTACTTTTTCTTGGGGATTTTTGCATTGCTAGCACTAAAATTAACCGGGTTAAAGCATTCTTGGAGTGCAATAATTTCGCTTGTCCTATGTATGATCTACGCGGTTACCGATGAATACCATCAGGATTTTGTTGATGGCAGAGGGGCTCAACTAAAAGACATTTTTATCGATTGGGCAGGGGCTGCGACGGGAATTACGGTGGCGACGCTTCTTGGTTTAATCGGGAAGACCGGCAAGGCTCGTTCGGAAAACAGAAAAACCAACTCTAGATATAAAGTAAGCGAACGTTAACAACTTTGTTACTAAGAAATCACTAAATTATATGAATAGCTCTCAGGTTTTATGAATATGTATAAACGTACATGAACTATAGAACGAAGGGAGCCCATGATGAAAGAGCGATGGAAATGGGGGATTATCATCGTGATTATATTTTGCATCGTATCGCTGATCATCTCGCTCAATATTTAAAAAGTGAAAAATAAATTAAAAGAAAGTAAAACTTTGTCGAAAACGAGGTTTTACTTTCTTTTTTTAGGGAAAGTGAATAGTTTGGAATAATTTATGGTATGATAAAATAACTATATATTTGGGTAATGATGTAAAAAGTTAAATATAAGGTGGAATTATATAGTTCCTTTTTACGTCATTTGTACAAGGAAGGAGATTAAGAGAATAATTTAGAATCATAAGTGAAATTTTAATAGCAATTTAAAGGATTGGTAGTCTTTAGTACCCAATGCCCAAAGGTGCCAAGCATTTCGGACGTAATTATTAAACTTTTATTGTCTAGTCGAGGGAGGATTTTGATTGAGCTACACTGCAAGATACACGACATTTTCCATTTTGGATTCATTGATTGTCGTGTCGGCCATTTTCATCAGTTATTTTTTACTGCATCCGTCATTAACAGTTTATTCGGATACAGTCATCGTTTTAACTGCCGTTACACTGCTTATCAGTCACCATATTACGGCACATTTTTTCCATTTGTACAACCGGCTATGGAGTTTGGCCTCGGTTAAAGAGCTGCTTATAATCGGCTATGCCGTTACGATTTCTGTTTTAGCAGCAAGTGCCATGCAGTATGTCATTAAACAGGATATTTATTTTCGTGTGATGGCTGTTACTTGGCTGCTACATATTTTATTAATCGGCGGTTCGCGTTTTTTGCTGAGGGTTGTTCATGACTGGTCTACCTACAAACCAACTGCAGATGTAAAACGGGTATTGATTGTCGGTGCTGGTGAGGCGGGGACAATGCTGCTGCGAAGTCTGAAGCGAAATCCATCAGAATATCAAGTAGTCGCCATTGTAGATGATGATCTGAATAAACAGCATTTAAAACTGCTGGACGTAAATGTATGCGGAACAACAAAGGATATCCCGCAACTTGTACAGACGAAGGGAATCCAGGAAATTATTTTAGCTATCCCTTCCTTAAGTAAAAAAGAAATCCGTGAAATTTATAATCGCTTAGGTGAAACAAAAGCAACGATCAAAATCATGCCGAAAATTGAAGATGTAATGACCGGTAAAGTTTCAGTGAGCGATATGCAGGAAATTAAAATTGAAGACTTGCTCGGTCGTGAAGAAGTCAAACTTGATATGGTGGCACTATCAAATAATTTGACGAATAAAAAGGTACTTATTACAGGTGCGGGGGGATCGATTGGTTCGGAAATTTGCCGGCAAACCGCTCACTTCCATCCGAAACAAATCATCATGCTTGGGCATGGAGAAAACTCCATCTATAAAATCCACCTAGAATTATCTGAAAAGACTGAATACAAGGATATCGAATTTATTCCGGTCATTGCGGATGTGCAGGACAGGGAGCGAATTTTCGAAGTCATTAAAGAGTTGGAACCGGATATTATTTATCATGCGGCAGCTCATAAGCATGTACCGATGATGGAAAGCAATCCACGAGAAGCGGTAAAAAACAATATTTTCGGTACTAAAAATATAGCCGAGGCAGCCCATGCATTCGGTGTTCCCAATTTTGTCATGATATCAACCGATAAAGCGGTCAACCCACCGAATGTAATGGGTGCGACAAAGCGTATAGCTGAAATTATTATTCAAAATCTAGCGACGTACAGCGACACAAATTTTGCTGCTGTTCGTTTTGGTAATGTTCTTGGATCAAGAGGCAGTGTTATTCCAAGGTTTAAAGCGCAAATTGCGGCAGGCGGACCTGTGACGGTTACGCATCCTGATATGACCCGCTATTTTATGACGATTCCGGAAGCGTCCAGACTCGTACTGCAGGCGGGAGCACTTGCTCGAGGCGGAGAAGTATTCGTCCTCGACATGGGAGAACCAATGAAAATTGTAGACCTGGCCAAAAACCTGATTCGTCTATCCGGTTTTTCGGAAGAGGAAATTGAAATTGAATTTTCCGGAATTCGACCGGGTGAAAAAATGTACGAGGAATTATTGAACGCAGAAGAGATTCAGGAAGAGCATATTTACCCGAAAATTCATGTCGGGAAAGCGAGCCGTATTGAAGGACAATTGCTGACTGCATTACTGAAAGACATTGATGAGAGTCGGTCGTCTGAATTAAAGACGAAACTGATTAAAATTGCAAATGCGAAGTGGAATCAAAATGTGATCAGTGTGCAAGAGACGAGTGCCTGAATTATATAGAAGCAGTTGAGGGGGAAAACCATTGGGAGAAACAATCAGTCTACAGGAAATAATAAAGATCATTAAAAAACGGCTTGTATTAATTATTGCTCTTACAGTAATCGGATGTGCAGTGGCAGCTGGTATCAGTTTTTATGCGATTACCCCGATCTATGATGCGCAAACGCAGATTTTAGTGAATCAAAAAGGCAATGCCGATCAAGTGTATTCATTGCAAAGTACTAATATCGATTTAAGTTTAATTAATACGTATCAAGTCATTATTACAAGTCCGGTCATCTTGACTCCAGTACTGGAAAGCCTTGATTTGGACAAAACGACAGGGCAGCTGGCACAGCAAATATCGGTATTTAGCAAAACGGATTCAAAAGTCGTCAATATCCGTGTGGAGGACCCGAATCCGGCAGTAGCAGTGGACATATCGAATACGGTCGCGGAAGTGTTTAAAGAGAACATTCCACAGTTAATGAGCATCGATAATATCTCCATTTTATCCGCGGCGAAATTAAGCGAAAATCCGTCACCGGTAAAGCCGAATAAGATGATGAATATCGCAATTGGCGCTGTTATTGGTGTTATGCTTGGCATAGGTTTGACATTTCTCATTGAGTATTTGGATATGTCGATCAAAAGTGAGCGCGATGTGGAAGATTATCTGGAATTACCGGTGATCGGTATGGTTGATTTGATTAAAGAAGAAAATCAAAAGAGATTTTCATTAATTCCCCGAAAAGCGAGGAGAGGTTAAATGGTGAGGCTGAGTCTGAGAAAAAAGAAAAATGTTCTGCAAAATGCAAATGCAGCAAGGAAGCTTGTCACTTTTACTGAAACGAAATCCCATGTTATCGAGCAGTTCCGTACGATCCGTACAAATATTAGATTTTCGATGCCGGATGAGCCGTTAAAAACTATTTTAATAACGTCTTCTACTCCGGGGGAAGGGAAATCAACGAACGCGGCGAATCTTGGTGTTGTATTTGCTCAGGAAGACAAAAAGGTACTCATTATTGATGCCGATATGCGTAAGCCGACGCTTCATCATACATTTAAAACATTCAACAAAGTAGGTCTCTCGAATGTCCTGGCCAGAAGATCGGAACTGCATGATGCGATTCAGGAGACATTTATTGTAGGGCTTGATGTCATTACAAGTGGTCCTATCCCGCCAAATCCTGCTGAACTGCTTTCGTCTCAAGGATTGGATGTGTTGCTTCAGGAGGTTAAGAATCAGTATGACATCATCATTATCGATTCACCGCCGTTATTATCGGTGACTGACGCGCAGATACTGGCGAATAAATGCGACGGCGCCATTATGATTTTAAATACAGGTGTAATCGATAAACGTGCGGCAAAAAAAGCACAGACGCTATTGGCGGCTTCCCACACAAAGATTTTGGGTGTCGTTTTGAACAACTACAAAACAAAGAATCATTATAATTATTATGATGGTTATCGTTATGCTGAATAAACTGAATAATTTCTTACAGTAGTTGCAAAAATCGGATTCTAATTGGTCATTGAAGCGCATACAATGACGTACAGGCAATAAAAACAGCCTGAAAAAAAGATAAAGCAGTACTAGATGAGGAGGAAATAGCTGTGGATTCATTAAAAGTATCATCTCGTTCTAATCCTAATTCTGTTGCAGGAGCACTCGTTGCGGTTATACGAGAGCAAGGGTTTGCTGAAATGCAGGCGGTAGGTGCAGGTGCGTTAAACCAGGCAATTAAAGCAGTAGCAATCGCTCGAGGGTTTGTAGCCCCAAGCGGCACAGATTTAATTTGTGCACCGGCTTTCGCGGACATTATCATTGCAGGAGAAGATCGTACGGCATTAAAACTACTCGTTGAAAAAAGAACTCGTTAATTCATGAAGACCCATACACTCGCTTAGCACCCAAACTGGGCTAAGCGGGTGTATTTTTGTTTGCGGGATATATTTAAATAGAAGAGATTTAGATTCCGTTAAAATTTTAATCGTCATTTTGATAAGGTTAATCGTCAATTTTGTTCACTTATTCGTCAGTTTCGGATATTTAATCGTCACTTCCACTTTTAGGAGAAAATGAAATTCTCACTCATATACTGGAACAGCAAACCGCTTCTTTTAGAACGCAACCCTTTTACATAACCAATCGTCCTCGTATAAAAGATTTCCCATATAAATTTTAGGGAATAGAAATCTTGTTTTAATTCAAAACAAATTATGTACAGAACTTTCCGTCAAAGGTCTGATTTTTTGACTCGATATGACATTTGCAATAGAAGAGACGAAAACTTCATGTTAAACTAATGTAGGAAAAAACTATAAAATGGCTGTGCAATACGGCAGCTGCTCGATAAAGCATCTTATACGCTTTATTTATAAATACAGAAACTTTAAGGAGATGTTGATATGTTACATCAGCTTTCATGGAAAGTCGGTGGGCAGCAAGGTGAAGGGATTGAGAGTACAGGTGAAATCTTCTCAATGGCAATGAATCGTCTAGGGTATTTCCTATACGGTTACCGTCATTTCTCTTCTCGTATTAAAGGTGGCCATACGAATAATAAAATTACGGTTCGTCCGACAGAAGTACGCGCAATTGCGGACGACTTAGATATACTAGTGGCGTTTGACCAGGAAACGATCGACGTGAACTATAAAGAATTAACACCAAGCAGTATCATTTTAGCGGATGCGAAATTCGATCCGAAAAATCCGGAAGACAGTGTCGCGCCATTATACGCGGTGCCATTTACGGAAATTGCGGCTGAGCTTGGTACGTCTCTAATGAAAAACATGGTGGCGATTGGTGCAACGGCAGCGCTTTTAAACTTGGATGAATCGGTTTTCCAAAGTGTTGTAAATGAAATTTTCGGACGTAAGGGTGAAGAAGTCGTTGCGAAGAACATTGAAGCGATTGAACGTGGTCGTCAAGCGATTTCAGAGCAAATCGGTGACCGTGTCGGCACATGGGAAATTGCGCCTGCAGACGGAAAACGCCGTATGTTCATGATCGGTAACGATGCAGCGGCATTAGGTGCATTGGCAGCCGGCTCTCGTTTCATGGCAGCATATCCGATTACACCGGCATCTGAAATTATGGAATACATGATTAAGAAGCTTCCCTTAGTAGGTGGAGCGGTTATTCAAACAGAAGACGAGATTGCTGCAGCAACAATGGCGATCGGTGCAAACTACGGTGGTGTGCGTGCATTCACAGCATCAGCTGGTCCGGGTCTTTCATTAATGATGGAAGCAATCGGTCTTTCAGGTATGACGGAGCAGCCGCTTGTTATTTTCGATACACAGCGCGGTGGTCCATCAACAGGTTTACCGACAAAGCAAGAGCAATCGGATTTAATGGCGATGCTTTACGGTACACACGGTGAAATTCCGAAAGTAGTCATTGCGCCTTCTACAATGGAAGAAGCGTTTTATGATACGATTCAGGCGTTTAACATTGCCGAAGAATTACAATTACCTGTTATCGTGATGACAGACTTGCAGTTATCATTAGGTAAGCAGTCGGTTGATCCATTTGATTACAGTAAAATTGAAATTCGCCGCGGCAAAATTGTCGAAGCAGTTGAAGATGTAGAATCAAAAGATTACTTCAAGCGTTATGAAAATGCAGAAGACGGCGTTTCTCCACGTGTCCTGCCAGGTACAAAAGGCGGTATTCACCATGTAACGGGTGTAGAGCATGATGAAACAGGGAAGCCATCTGAAGCAACGGGCAACCGTCGCACGCAAATGGATAAGCGTATGCGTAAATTACAGCATGTCCGCTTTGAAAATCCGGTATACGTAAACGCACCGCATGAAGATGCGGACGTATTGCTTGTAGGCTTCAACTCAACGCGCGGAGCAATAGAAGAAGTTCAGGAAAAGCTGAACTCTGAAGGCGTAAAAGTGAACCATGCACATATTAAGCTGATCCATCCATTCCCTGCAGAAGAGATGAGTGCATTAATGGATAAAGCGAAAAAAGTGATTGTCGTTGAAAACAATGCGACAGGTCAGCTTGCAAATGTTATGAAAATGAATATCGGTGGTCACGCGAAGACTAAATCGATTTTAAAATACGATGGTACACCATTCTTACCACGTGAATTAACAAACTTAGTGAAGGAGGAAATTTAATCATGGCAACATTTAAAGATTTCCGAAATTCCGTAAAACCTAACTGGTGTCCAGGCTGTGGTGACTTCTCCGTACAAGCGGCGATTCAGCGTGCAGCAGCAAACGTAGGCTATGAACCAAGCGAATTGGCAGTTATTTCAGGAATCGGCTGTTCTGGTCGTATTTCAGGCTATATTAACTCATACGGCTTCCACGGTATTCACGGTCGTGCATTACCGATCGCACAAGGCCTTAAAATGGCGAACAAAGACCTGAAAGTTATCGCTTCAGGCGGTGACGGTGACGGCTTCGCTATCGGTATGGGTCACACAATCCATGCAATCCGCCGTAACATCGACATTACGTATGTAGTAATGGATAACCAAATTTACGGATTAACAAAAGGGCAAACGTCTCCACGTTCTGCAGCTGGTTTCATTACGAAATCAACACCAGGCGGAGCGATTGAGCCATCATTAAAACCATTAGAAGTAGCGTTAACAGCAGGAGCGACATTTGTGGCACAAGGCTTCTCAACAGATATTAAAGAACTGACAGCGATGATCGAAGCCGGTTTAAACCATAAAGGCTTCTCATTCATTAACGTATTCTCACCATGTGTAACGTACAACAAAGTAAATACGTACGACTGGTTCAAAGAGAATTTAACAAAGCTTGCTGATATCGAAGGCTATGATTCATCTAACCGTGAACTGGCGATGCAAACAGTAATGCGCCATGAAGGTCTTGTAACAGGCATTATTTATCAGGATACTGAAACAACTTCGTATCAGGAAAAAATTAAAGGCTATTCAGAGCTGCCGTTAACAGATATCGATATTAGCTTATCAGCAGAACAATTTGATCAGCTGACGAAAGAATTTATGTAAATAGTTTATAGGGCTATACAGGCTGGAGTTTCCGGCTTGTATAGTTTTTTTGTTATGGGCGGGAGTTGGCGAATAAACATTTTATTTCGCTAATATATATTGAATTGGCGATTATCTTGGGGAAGTATGAATAAGTAAAGTGATGTGACGATAATCCGGTTCCAGTTGGCGAATATGAATAAACAATTGGCTAATAAATAGTCCGACGATGTACTGCAAGCTTATTTTCAGATGATTTGACGAATAAATCGGTGTAATTGTCTAAAATAATGAAAATAGCGGCGATTAAATTTTTCCGATTATTTTTTCAGGTCATGGATGGATTTGTGCCTCGGAAATGATAGAATTTTACAACAACTTAACATATTTACATATATCTGTTTACATAGTCCCTTTATACTAAATCAAAATACATAGATAAATGAGGTAGTGTAACGTGCGCTTTCGGAATGCGATTAAATTTAAAGACCGGCTTGCCGTATTAATGATCATTTGTATTTGCTCGAATATCATTTTAACCGTATTTAGTATGGATTACTTGAGGAAAATGGAAAGGGAAGCACAGGCTTTATATGAAGAAAAGCTCATGACCTTACATATGATGCAGGAATTCGAACAACAGTATCTACAAACGAATGAAATCCCCACACAGTCCATGGAGCGATTAGACGCTTTTGATTCCAAAATGGAGTTTTATATGAAGCAGTTGGCAAGTAACCCATCCATCGATCTCTTTGAGGAAATTGATGCATACATAATCGAGCGGGCATCCGCACAATTAGCCAATCATGAAAATGATATAAAATTCGGCTACAGTCTTCTATTATCGATCTCGATGATTTTAATGCTGCTTGTACTGTTTTTCGGCATTCAGGCGATTCGTTCGATCAATAAGCCGACCCGTGAGCTGAAGCAGCTATTTAAACTTGTACAGCAAGGGGATTTAACGAAGTACGCGACATACTCGGCTCGCGATGAACTGGGGGAAACAACGAAATACTACAATTTAATGATTGGAGATATGAAGGAGCTTTTAAAATCAGTCCGGAAAAATACAGAATCGGCGACAGAAGCGAATAACGAGCTTCAAACAAATGCCGAGAAGATTACAACAGGGGCAATACGTATTGCCGCAAGCTCGGATGACATGACAGGATCACTGCAATATGCAACGACCCGATTAGCGGATAACGCAGCATCTGTACAGCAGGTGGCTGCCGGGATTGACGAAATAACCGAGCGCATGCATTATGTTGACCATTATATAAAAGAAACGATCGCTCAGGCTGATGACGGTGAATCGATCGTCGGGCAAAATCTGTTGCAGATGCAGGATGTGGAAAGGGCGATGCAAACAGCGAACAATACAATTACCCAGCTGAATGAACAGACACAGCATGTATCACGTGCAGTGACGATGATTCACTCGATTGCCGACCAGACGAATCTGCTTGCACTAAATGCCTCCATTGAAGCAGCAAGAGCAGGGGAACATGGACGAGGGTTTGCTGTTGTGGCTCAGGAAGTAAGGAAACTAGCGGAACAATCGCAGGAGTTCACAAAATCCATTGCAACAATTGTTACAAAAATTCAGCAAGGAACTTTGGAAGCGACGAACAATATGGAAAATGCGATGAGAAGTGTTGATACGGGGGTCACGACAACGGAACAAAGCGCGGCCAAGTTCAGGGAAATTACGATGCAAGTACAACAGATTGGTCCGCAAATGGAGCAAGTTTCTACTATTATGAATGAAATTTCCAGTCATACCCATGATGTTGCACAAAGTTCGATGGAGTTAAGCAACCGCTCCGAGGAAAATCTCGTTTCGATGCACCAGATTCAGGAACAAATTGACATACAGAAAAGTTCAACGTCAGAAATTTATGAAGAAATTCAAAGCATTGCAAAAAATATGCGTTCGTTAACACATGCAGTCAAACGGTTTCAAATCTGATTACGCTGATTTTGACAGTTTTTGTCGAAAGCATTTTAATTTTTGATATATTACTGTAATATTTATAAGTAATTTACAAGAAAAGATAAAAATACGATAAAATTTGTAATTATTTTCTGAAAACTGATGAAATTTATCATGAAAACTGGTATCTTTAATCAAGAAGTCATATTAATGAATGATATGTAAATTTATTCCATAATACAATACACCTATAGTCATTGATTTAATATTAAGAATATTTTTAAGAATGTAGCTTTTAATAAATTATTGACTGTAGTAGAATATTGGTATAAAAATAGCGTATTTTATTGGTTAATATGAAATTATATAGAGAGAATAGTTAGTAGAAAATATTTGTATCTTACCATTTCATTTCAATACAGACTTCAATTTTCTGAATGTTTGTAAAAGGGCAGAGTGTTATGTTCAACTTGGCAAATACTTAATAATTGCTGTGATCAATTAGATTTGTCATTAGATAAATATATTAAATAAGGGGATGTATTTTTTATGAACAGTCAAATTCAACTAATCGAACCGAAGTGGTTTGTCCAGGATGAGCTACATATCATCGAAACGATCGTTAGCAAAACTTCAGCGGATACAGGTATTGTCATTGCAGGGGAAAACTTTGATGCAACAAAGCGTTGCCGTCCAACTGTACGCCTTTATATGATCCAACTATTGGATGATCAATATGAAATAACAAAAGAATTGGATGCCTTCCAGTTCGATACTGCTGAAGAAGCAAAGCAATTTTGTGCAAAGCTGCCTGAAATGACAGCTATTGATTTGGTAATGTTAATGAATAAAGAAGAGCCTGTATTTTCTATTTAATAAATTAATCCAGCTTTGTTGAATGAATCTTCATTTAACAAAGCTTTTTTTGTTGTCTCTTTTCCGAGGGTCCGTATTTGTATTTTAGTGGATAAAGGCTACAATAAAGGAGAACAACTAGAATAAGGAAGTGATTTAAATGGCTAGAGGTGTATATATTCACATTCCTTTTTGTCATCAAATTTGTAATTACTGCGATTTTAATAAAGTATTTTTTAAAAATCAGCCAGTTGATGAATATATTGAAGCACTTGGACGGGAAATGGAAATGACGGTTGCGCAAATGCCGGAAGCGTTCACGAATATCGAAACGATTTTCCTTGGTGGCGGTACCCCGACTGCATTGTCTGCACAGCAAATCGAAAAATTATTATCGCTCATTACGAAACATATTCCGATGTCATCCGTAAAAGAGTTTAGTAGTGAAGCAAATCCGGATGAACTGACAATCGATAAATTGCAGGCACTTTATAATGGAGGCGTCAATCGTTTAAGTATGGGCGTCCAATCATTCGACCAGTCACTGCTTAAGAAAATTGGCCGTACCCATTCGAATGAACATGTATATGAAACGATCCAAAACGCAAAAAAAGTTGGATTTAAAAATATAAGCATTGATTTAATGTATGGTCTGCCTGGCCAGACGATGGAGCAATGGCAAGAGACGCTTGAAAAGGCTTTGGCATTGAAGCTGCCGCATTATTCGGCGTACTCGCTTATTGTAGAGCCTAAAACGATCTTTTATATTCAGTATGCGAAAGGGAAGCTTCTTTTGCCGACAGAAGATCTTGAAGCGGACATGTATGGTGTTTTGATGGATACGATGGAAGCGCATGGACTCCAGCAGTACGAAATCAGCAATTTTGCGAATGAAGGCTATGAGTCAACACATAATAAAATCTATTGGGATAATGACGAATACGCAGGATTTGGCGCTGGTGCTCACGGTTACTTGGAAGGAATACGCTATTCCAATGTCGCACCGATCAAAAAGTATATTGAAACAGTGATGGCAGGGGAGCGTCCTTTATTGCATGAGCATGTAGTGACAGGTGATGAGAAGCTGGAAGAGCAGATGTTCTTAGGGTTAAGAAAATCTGACGGCGTGACGCATGAAGAATTTGAAAAGAAATTCGGTCAGCCGATGCTTTCTATATATAAGGAAATAATCGATCAATTACGGGAAGAGCAACTTATTGAAATTGACTCTGAAGGGATCCGTTTAACAAGAAAAGGCCGTTTTATCGGCAATGAAGTATTTCAGCGGTTTTTAGTAGGGGAATAATCTTTTTGCAGCGGTGCTTGAAAAAAGTTAAAAAAAACGGACGAATTCATTGACATCAATATAGAGATTTGCTAATTTATAAATATATTAGCACTCCTCTTAATCGAGTGCTAACAGAGGTGAGAAAGATGTTAACAAATCGGCAGTTACAACTATTGCAAGTAATCGTAGACGAATTTGTGATGTCAGCACAGCCTGTTGGTTCGCGTCAACTATCCAAAAAAGAAGGTATTACGTATAGTGCTGCTACAATACGTAATGAAATGGCAGATTTGGAGGAGTTAGGTTTTTTAGAAAAAACGCATACTTCTTCAGGCAGGGTCCCTTCTGAAAAAGGGTATCGCTTTTATGTCGACCATTTGCTTCAGCCTCAAATCATTACGAGTGGCGAAGTAGCGCAAATCCAGTCACTCTTTAAAAAGCAGATTGTTGAAGCAGAACAAATTATAAAAGAATCCGCAAATATATTATCGGAATTGACGACATACACGACCATTTTACTCGGTCCGGATGTTCAAAAACATCGTGTCAAAAAATTTCAGATTGTACCGTTAACAGAACAGACAGCGGTGGCTATTATCATCACAGATAACGGTCATGTAGAAAATCGCACACTAACGTTACCACCGGGTTTTAACCCGCATGATATTGAAAAGATGGTTAATATTTTGAATGACCGCCTAGTCGGTGTACCGTTATATGAACTTCCGATAAAGCTTCAAACTGAGGCAATATCGGTATTGAAGTCTCATATTCATGCATCCGATTCGATTGTCCGGTCATTGTTATCCATTACTTCAAACCATCACGAAAATAAAGTTTATTACGGTGGTAAATCCAACATGTTGAATCAGCCGGAGTTCCATGACTTAGAAAAAATGCGAATGCTGATGGATCTGATCGACAAGGAAAGCCAAGTTCAAACTTTATTCAATGAACAGAAAAATGGTATTCAAATCCGAATAGGTTCAGAAAACAATCATTTAGCGATGGAAAACTGCAGTGTCATCACCGCTTCCTTCCTTGTAGGGGAAGAACAGCAGGGGGCGATCGCCATTATCGGTCCGACGCGCATGGATTACCGACGTGTTGTCACATTATTGGATGTTATGACAAACAGTCTGTCCAGAGCGTTTTTCGATAAAAAGCAGTAAAGCCATTGAATCAGCGGTCGTAATGTTATACATAACCGCTGAATTCATAAATGATTGATACTCGAGGAGGAAAAGAAGTGTCAGAAACAAAAAACAATGAAGAATTGCAGCAAGAAGAAACTACGGAAGAAGTAGTGGAAACAGCTGAAACTACTGAAACAGAAGAAAACGCAGTAGATGAAAAAGATCAGAAAATCGCTGAACTTGAAGCGAAACTTGCTGAAGAGGATACGCGCTACTTGCGTTTGCGTGCAGATTACGATAACTTAACACGACGCAACCGTTTAGACCGTGAAGCAGCTGAAAAATACCGTGCACAAAGCTTATTAACTGAACTTTTACCGGTGCTGGACAATTTAGACCGTGCACTGCAAGTAGAAGTGACGACAGAAGAAGCGGCTTCATTATACAAAGGTGTACAGATGGTATATGACCAGTTACTTGCTGCAACGGAAAAAGAAGGTCTTACGATCATTCCGGCAGAAGGCGAAAGCTTTGATCCGAACTTCCACCAAGCTGTAATGCAGGAGCAAGACAGTGAAAAGGAAACAGGCGTCATTTTACGCGAACTGCAAAAAGGGTATCAGTTAAAAGACCGTGTACTGCGTCCGTCGATGGTATCTGTAAACGAGTAATTTAGTGCTTTTCGGTACTATCTATATATTTAAAATTTAGATTTTCATATCAAACACATTTTGTTTTTTACTATTAGGAGGAAAATTAAATTATGAGTAAAATTATCGGTATTGACTTAGGAACAACAAACTCTTGTGTATCTGTATTAGAAGGCGGAGAACCAAAAGTAATTCCAAACCCGGAAGGTAACCGTACATCTCCATCTGTAGTAGCATTCAAAAATGGAGAAAAACAAGTTGGTGAAGTAGCAAAACGCCAAGCTGTAACAAACCCGAACACAATTATTTCAATTAAATCAAAAATGGGTACGAACGAAAAAGTTAAAGTGGAAGATACAGAGTATACTCCACAAGAAGTATCTGCAATGATTTTACAATACTTAAAAGGCTATGCTGAAGACTACTTAGGCGAAAAAGTAACAAAAGCTGTTATTACAGTCCCTGCTTACTTCAACGATGCTCAACGTCAAGCAACTAAAGACGCTGGTAAAATCGCTGGTTTAGAAGTAGAGCGTATCATCAACGAACCAACAGCTGCAGCTTTAGCTTACGGTTTAGATCAACAAGACGTTGACCAAAAAATCCTAGTATTCGACTTAGGTGGCGGTACATTCGACGTATCAATTCTTGAATTAGCTGACGGCGTATTCGAAGTATTAGCAACAGCAGGTGACAACAAACTTGGTGGTGACGATTTCGACGACAAAATCATCGCTTATTTAGTTGAAGAATTCAAAAAAGAAAACTCAGTAGATTTATCAAAAGACAAAATGGCAATGCAACGTTTAAAAGATGCAGCTGAAAAAGCGAAAAAAGACTTATCAGGCGTAACTTCTACTCAAATTTCATTACCATTCATCACAGCTGGTGCTGATGGTCCACTTCACTTAGAAATGTCATTATCACGTGCGAAATTCGATGATTTAACAAAAGACTTAGTTGAGCGTACAATCGTTCCAACTCGTCAAGCATTATCAGATGCAGGTCTTTCAGCTTCAGAATTAGATAAAGTAATCTTAGTTGGTGGTTCTACTCGTATTCCTGCAGTAGTAGAAGCAATCAAAAAAGCAACAGGTCATGAGCCACACAAAGGCGTAAACCCTGACGAAGTAGTAGCAATGGGTGCTGCTGTACAAGGTGGCGTATTAGCTGGTGACGTACAAGGCGTATTATTATTAGACGTAACACCATTATCATTAGGTATCGAAACAATGGGTGGCGTTATGACGAAACTGATCGATCGTAACACGACTATCCCGACATCTAAATCACAAGTGTTCTCAACAGCTGCAGACAACCAGCCGGCAGTAGACATTCACGTATTACAAGGTGAACGTTCAATGGCTGCAGACAACAAAACACTTGGTCGCTTCCAATTATCTGATATTCCACCAGCACCACGTGGAATTCCACAAATCGAAGTAACATTCGATATTGATGCGAACGGTATCGTATCAGTTAAAGCGAAAGACTTAGGTACACAAAAAGAACAAACAATCGTGATCCAATCTGATTCAGGTTTATCAGAAGAAGAAATCGAGCGTATGGTGAAAGATGCAGAAGCGAACGCTGAAGCAGATGCGAAACGTAAAGAAGAAGCAGATCTTCGCAACGAAGCAGACCAATTAGTATTCCAAGTGGATAAAACAATCACAGACTTAGGCGAGCAAATCACAGAAGACGAAAAGAAATCTGTTGAAGATGCACGCGACGAGTTAAAAGCAGCTTTAGAAAAAGGCGAGCTTGAAGGCATCAAAGCTTCTAAAGAAAAATTAGAAGGCGTATTACAACCATTAGTAATGAAAGTTTATGAGCAAGCGGCAGCAGCAGCTCAAGCACAAGGCGGCGCTGAAGGCTTCGAAGGCGCAGCAGACGCTGGTCAAAAAGACGACGGTATCGTAGACGCTGACTTTGAAGAAGTAAAAGACGACAAAGACAATAAATAATTCTTTCTGATTTCCACATAAAAGCCAAAGACCGCTTGCGGCTTTGGCTTTTAAGTTTGTCATAAGCCCCATTTATATTCGGGAGAGTGGGCGAGGCGCGAGGCAAGGCGGAGTGAAGCGGCGATTTTAATCCGTTTTAGGAAGCATCGCCCATTTTTCGCGGGAGTTCGAGTTTTATTAGAAGAATTAGGTGAGAAAGTAGAACTTGTGGAAGCGAAAGTAGAAGGTTCAGGGGCTAAAGTGGAAGTTCTTCGATGAAAAGTAGAATAATTCACCCATAAAGTAGAAATTTGAATTTTATTAGAAGATTCGCTTGAGAAAGTTGAACTTATGGAAGTGAAAGTAGAAAGTTCAGGGGCTAAAGTGGAAGTTCTTCAATGAAAAGTAGAACAATTCACCGGGAAAGTAGAAGTTCGAACCAGAATGTAGCTCAATTTAGTTAGAATACGAAATTTAATACTAACCGGGAAGTGCTTGGAATGAAGGGGAGGCGACTCCTGCGGGAACAGCACGACGCCTGAGACTACAGGCTCAGGCCGTGCCCGCGGAAAGCGTCCGACCCGAAATGGAAAGCACTGGAGAATATAAAAAAAGTACACTTTATATTGATATAGTGTATGTACTAGTATTTGTACCCCGCAACGCAGCACAACGGGCTTATGAAGGAAAAGGCATCTTATAACTTCCACGTAATAAAAAGAACGGGACTATATTAGATGGCCCACACTTTATATTCCTATAAAAAAGTACCAAAGCAAAAGCTATACATCAATTTTTCAACATGTTAAAATAGACGTTATGTAAAAAGAGCGGAGAGTGAACAATGAGTAAGCGCGATTACTATGAAGTACTTGGCCTGAGCAAAGGTGCAAGCAAAGATGAAATAAAAAAAGCGTATCGTAAATTATCAAAACAGTATCACCCTGATTTAAACAAGGAAGAGGGCGCGGACGAAAAGTTCAAAGAAGTCGCAGAAGCATATGAAGTGCTGTCAGACGACCAAAAACGTGCTCGCTATGACCAATTCGGCCACGAAGATCCAAATGCAGGCTTTGGTGGCGGCGGCTTCGGCGGCGGCGCTGGATTCGGCGGTTTTGAGGACATCTTCAGTTCGTTCTTCGGTGGCGGTCGACGCCAAGATCCAAACGCCCCACGTAAAGGCGACGATCTTCAATTCCGTATGAACATTTCTTTCGAAGAAGCAGTATTCGGAAAAGAAACAGAAATTGAAATTCCAAAAGAAGAAACATGTGATACATGTCACGGCTCTGGTGCAAAACCAGGTACGCAGCCACAAACATGTTCACAATGTAATGGTGCGGGCCAAATTAACCAGGCGGTCGACACACCGTTTGGCCGTATGGTAAACAAACGTTCTTGTCCATCATGTCGTGGTCAAGGTAAAATCATTGTGGAAAAATGTTCGCCATGTCGCGGTACTGGTACAATTACGAAGAAGAAAAAAATCAAAATCACGATCCCGGCAGGTGTGGATGATGGCCAACAATTACGTGTAGCAGGTCAAGGTGAAGCAGGATTCAACAATGGTCCTGCCGGCGATTTATACATTATTTTCAATGTTCGTAAGCATGAATATTTCGAACGTGACGGCGACGATATTTTATATGAATTAAAATTAACTATCCCGCAAGCAGCATTAGGTGATGAAATCGAAGTACCGACAATTCACGGGAAAGTGAAGCTGAAAATTCCTGCAGGTACACAATCCGGTGCGCAATTCCGCCTGAAAGATAAAGGCGTAAAAAATGTACACGGCTATGGCATGGGGAACCAGTATGTCATCGTAAACGTTGTAATACCGACGAAACTAACGGAAAAACAAAAACAATTGTTACGTGAATTTGCAGAAATTAGTGGAGACATTCCGGAAGAACACGGAAGCTCCCTGTTCGACAAAATTAAGAAAAAAATTAAAGGCGACTAAGGAGTGTATTGCAAGTGAAATGGACAGAACTTTCGATTTTAACAACGCATGAAGCTGTTGATGCAGTGACGAACATTTTACACGAAGCTGGTGCAAGCGGTGTAGTAATTGAAGATTCAAAGGAATTAGACAAAGAGAGAATCGATAAATTTGGTGAAATTTATGCACTGAATCCTGAAGATTTTCCGAAAACAGGTGTCATTGTAAAAGCATATTTATCGGCTTCAAGTTTTTTAGCGGAAACAATCGAAGAAATTAAGCTTGCAATCGCAAACCTTGTAAACTTTGATATTAATATTGGTGAAAATGTATTAACACTTTGTGAAGTTGATGAAGAAGATTGGTCAACGGCGTGGAAGCAATACTACCATCCGGTAAAAATTTCAGAACGCTTCACAATTGTACCGACTTGGGAAGACTACAAACCAGTATCAACGGATGAGCTGATCATTGAACTGGATCCGGGAATGGCGTTCGGAACAGGAACACACCCTACAACAGTTATGTGTTTGCAGGCGCTTGAAAAAGTTGTACAGCATGACCACACAGTTGTCGATGTTGGTACAGGATCTGGTGTACTGTCAATTGGTGCTGCCATGCTTGGTGCGAAAAGTGTTCATGCGCTGGACTTAGATGAAGTGGCAGTAAATGCAGCACGTGAAAACGTTGAATTGAATAAAATGAGTGATATTGTTGAAGTATTCCACGGTAATCTTTTGGACACAGTAAAAGAACCGGCTGATATTGTTGTAGCGAATATTTTAGCGGAAATCATTATGTCATTTACGGATGATGCATTTTCAATTGTAAAACCAGGCGGTATTTATGTTACATCGGGCATTATCGGAGCGAAGAAAGATGATGTAAAAGCAGCTCTTGAAAAAGCCGGATTTGTCATTGAAGAAGTATTAATGATGGAAGATTGGGTAGCGATTATTTCACGTCGTCCTTAATTAAATCGTTTAATCGAAAATCGAACATTTTGCTAATGTGCAAAATGTTCGATTTTTACGTTATCAACAAGGAGTGAAGGCAATGCAAAGATATTTTGTAGATACAGTGGATAATGAAATGGACCAATTTATCATTTCCGGAGAAAACGCGCGTCATATTTCAAAAGTAATGCGCATGACGGTGGGAGAAGAAATCATTGTTGTACATGATAATGTAGCGTATATTTGTGAAATTACCGAGCTGGACCAGGATGTCCATGCGAAAAAAACAGGTACGACAATCCCTTCGCCGGAAATGCCGGTTAAAGTAGATATTGCATGTGGCCTGCCAAAAGGCGATAAACTGGAACTGATTGCACAAAAGGCGACAGAGCTCGGTATGCATGCATTAATCCCGTTTGCTGCGGAACGTTCAATTGTAAAATGGGATGATAAAAAAGCGAAGAAAAATCAGGAACGCCTTCAAAAAATCGCTCAGGAAGCGGCTGAGCAATCGCATCGAACATATGTCCCGAATGTTGTACAACCAATCAGTTTCAAACAGCTTGTACAAACATTCTCTAACTATGATGCTGTATATATTGCAGATGAAGAGGATGCGAAGTTGGCGACACGTACGACATTTAAACAAAAGCTGCAATCGTTAAATGCTGATAAAACGCCGCGCATCCTATGCATTTTCGGTCCTGAGGGCGGCATTTCCCGCAATGAATCGGCATCACTGCTTGAAGCCGGTGCACAGACAATGTCACTTGGGCCGCGTATTTTACGAGCAGAGACGGCGCCATTGTATGCGTTGGCTGCAATTTCTTATGAATTTGAATAATGGATTGGGTTTGAATTAACAGACCTATAAAAAGTAGCAAGCCTTAATTTCTCGCGCAAAGAGAAATTAAGGCTTTTTGTTTTGTAAACAGGCCCCCCACTACTTATAAACTATCTCAAATTAAATGTATTTCCCCCTTGTATAATGAAAAGTAAATATGTATAATGTTTGTATAACTTAAAACAGCATCTATTGATAAAATTTTATTATAAACAGCTTTAATATAGAGTTTCATTAATATTAACACCGAAAAGATTAAAGGGAACCTCTAAACGTTATACAAGTCAATTTACACGAGTGAAACATTGTACAATATCGAATCGAAACAGGGAGGAACTATAAATGAAAAAAATTGCAGTGGTAGGGGCAGGTCCTGGCGGATTAGCGGTCGCCATGTTATTGGCGCATAAAGGTTATGAAGTAACGATTTATGAAAAGCAGGCTTATGTAGGTGGTCGAACAAGCGAAATTAAGCTTGGTGATTATAAATTTGATATGGGCCCGACGTTTTTAAATATGTTGTACATTGCAGAAGAGATTTTTGAATTAACAGGTCGCGATATTCACGACTATGTCGATTTGATTGATTTGAATCCTATGTATCAATTAATCTACCATAACAAAAAAATTAATATGACACGTGATGCAGATGAAATGATTCGTCAAATCAACGAGCTTTTCCCTGGAAATGAGGGGAGCTATGAGCGTTATATGGAGCAGACACAAAAGAAACTCGAAGTGCTTGCCCCTGTGCTGCAGGCTCCGATGAATAAGCTGACAGATTTGTTCAACCCGAAAGTGATGAAAGCGTTCAAAGAATTGGAAGTAGGAAATTCCCTTGTTGATACACTGTCGAAGTTTTATAACGAAGAGGAATTACAGCTCGCTTTCACATTCCAGGCAAAATATTTAGGGATGTCTCCATGGGAAAGTCCTGGCGCATTTTCGATTCTTTCGTATATTGAACATGCGTACGGTGTCTACCACATTAAAGGTGGTATTAATAAGCTGACGGAAGCGATGGCAAAAGTTGTGCTGGAATCAGGCGGGAAAATCCTACTCAATAATGGGGTGAAAAAATTAAAAACAAACGGCAGAAAAGTGACGGGTTTACTGCTGGAAGATGGTCAGGAGATCGAAGCGGATGAAGTCATCATTAACGGAGATTTTGCACATGCGATGACAAATCTTGTTGAGCCAGGACTATTAAAAAAATATACACCTGAAAAACTTGAGAAAAAACAATACTCTTGTTCAACGTTCATGCTGTATTTAGGTGTCAATAAACGATTTGATTTACCGCATCATACAATTTGGTTTGCGAAAGATTACCGGAAAAATGTAGAGGAAATTACAAAAACAAAACTGATGTCCGATGATCCATCGATTTACATTCAAAATGCCGTCGTAACGGATGAAACGGTTGCGCCAAAAGGGAAATCGACATTATACATTTTAGTGCCGGTACCGAATAATATGAGTGGAATTGACTGGTCTGAAAAAGCAGCTCCATTCCGGGATATGATATTAAATATGGTATCGGATAAACTGGGCATTAAGGACATTTGGGAGTATATCGAAGAAGAACGTATGATTACACCTGCTGACTGGGAACGCGATATTCATGTTTATAAAGGAGCGACGTTCAACTTAGGACACCAATTGTCACAAATGCTTGTATTTCGTCCGCGTAATAAATTTGAAGAGCTGGATCAGTGCTGGTTAGTCGGTGGTGGTACACATCCGGGCAGTGGCTTGCCCATTATTCTGGAATCAGCCCGAATTACAGCAAACGGCATTTTACAGCAGGATAAACAGACATTGCTTCCTGTAAAACCATTGCCGAAAGTGGAACTGTATAAAAAGAAACAACGACAATTACAGCATCAGCCTGCAGCCATTCAAACGAATGCTTAGAAAGTGATTTCATTGTATGAAACTTTTATTTGAATGGAAACGTATAATAACTATTCATTTAAAGGAGGCAATACAATGTTCAAAAAATTAGCATCAGATGCATTAGGTCTATCAGATATTGGGGTAGTGATTTCAAGACAGGACTTTGACAAAACAGATTCGGATGATTTTATTTTTAATGAAGTTGATGAAAAAATTTATTTCCTGATTAAAACAAAAGCAGATGAGTATTGCTTCACAAACTACGCATTAATCCATGTAGACGGCGCAAATGCCATCAGTAAAAAACGTATGCTGCGCCGCTATGACTACGAACATTTTGCGATTGAAGAAGTACTGCTGGAAACTGCGGGGACAATCGATTTGGATGTAGAGATCAAATTTGTAATCGGAAATGTGCCGTTAAGCATTGATATTCATAAAAAACATTTAACGGAAATTAAGGATTTATACAAAGCGCTTCATGCCATTTCACTTGAACAAAAAGCGAATACATTCAGTATGGATGCTGCAAAACAAAGCTTGAATTTAGCGGCATCTGCAATCGGCCGCGCGGGCAATGAAGGGGTTTCACCAGCTGAGGCGTTCAAGGAGATTACAGCATTTTCACATAGCTGGCTGCTCGAGCAAAAGAAATCATTTGTGAAAAAAGATTTCGGAGATGTTTTCGAAAAATATATTAATAACTAATAATAGCTAACACTCATTTCTTATAGAAATGGGTGTTTTCCTTTTCTATCAGCCATTTTCTGTTTCTCCTCCGTGTTTAAGGGGAAGAGAAACAATAAAGTAATTCTTTCCCTTTTAAATTATTTTGAATAATGGCAGGTGGCGTTGTTGAAGAAAAAGTTGATTTTACTTGGATTACTGCTTCTCATTTCGGTTCCGCTCGCGATTTATCTAATGAATAATCAATCCGTTTCAGAAAGAGATGATGTTAACGTGGATTCCCCGAACTCAAAACAAATAGCCAAAACATCGGTTGAACCGGTCTATGAGCAGGGGGTTGCCTATATTGCCCGGATATTGAACGATAAATATGAAGTGTTGCAAAACGGCGTATGGCAGAAAATGACGATTAAAGGGGTAAATATCGGGATGGCAAAACCGGGTCTATTCCCAGGTGAAGCTGGCATTACCAAAGAAGATTATTCGGGATGGCTTAAGTCAATCGGTGAAATGCATGCAAACGCTATTCGAATTTACACAATACATCCACCTGCATTCTATGAAGCGTTGCTCGAATACAATGAGTCGCATGAACAACCGATTTACTTGTTCCATGGGGTATGGCTCGAAGAAGAACCGGTGATTGAGCAGTTGGATGTATATGGTGAACCGACGGAGAAGTTCCAAAAGGAAATGAAAAATATTATCGATATTCTTCACGGCAATGCAGAAATTGAACATCAGCCTGGTCATGCATCGGGGAGCTATACTGCCAATGTTGCTCCGTATGTAATAGGGTGGATGATCGGTATCGAATGGTATCCGCAGGCAGTTCAATCTGTGAATGAAAAATATAATGGCAAGCCTCAATTCGACGGCAGGTATTTTGCGACAAAGGACGCAGCGCCATTTGAAATATGGCTTGCGGAACAAATGGAGTATGCGGCCAAGTACGAAATAGAGCAATACAGTTGGATGCGCCCATTCAGTTTTACGAATTGGGTAACGACTGATTTACTCGACCATCCGTATGAACCGAGTGAAGAGGAAGATATGACGTCGGTAAACCCGAACGTTATTTATGAAAAAAACGAAATTCAGCA
This sequence comes from Solibacillus isronensis, assembly GCF_023715405.1. Taxonomy (NCBI): domain Bacteria; kingdom Bacillati; phylum Bacillota; class Bacilli; order Caryophanales; family Caryophanaceae; genus Solibacillus; species Solibacillus isronensis. The sequence continues at coordinate 1,640,212 of NZ_JAMBOC010000001.1, read as the reverse complement.
AGTTGGTCAATTTGCAAATTATCATGTGTATCCGTATTACCCTGATTTTATGAACTTTACCCCTGAGTATTTGCAGTATATCGACCATCGCGGTAAACCAAACAACTATGCCGCGTATTTGAATGATCTGAAGAAAGCGCACAGATTGCCGATTCTAATATCGGAATTCGGCATCCCGGCTTCACGGGGAATGACCCATAAAAATCCGTTTGGCTGGAATCAGGGCTTTGTGACAGAGCGTCAGCAAGGAGAATATTTAGTCAGTCTCTATGAAGATATTCTGCACGAAGGCATGCTTGGTGGTTTAGTATTCTCCTGGCAGGATGAATGGTTCAAAAGGACGTGGAATACGATGGATCTCGATAATCCGGATCAACGGCCATTTTGGTCAAATGCGCAAACGAATGAACAGCAATTCGGACTGCTCAGCTTTGATACATTGAAAATAAAAGTAGATGGGGATACATCGGACTGGTCAGGTAAAAAAGCGGTGTATGAAACCGAACAGCTGAACATGTTTATGGATTCTGATGAACGGTATTTATATTTACGGCTAGATGCAAAAAATGTGGAGTTTTCAAATGATTATTATCCATTGATTTACTTCAGTACAGTAAAAAACCAAGGGAATTCGTCGTATAAAGGTTATCCGCTGTTAAACGAAGCGGATTTTGTACTCGCGATTAAAGATGAGGAAAACAGCAGATTGGAAGTGGATGCGTACTATGATCTGTTTCAGAAACTATATGGTGAACTTTTGGAGCAAGTTCCATTTGAAGGTGTAACTCAAAAAAACAGCGGGCAATTTAACCCTATTGAGTATGCACTGAATAAACAGCTGACGATTCCAATACTCGATGAGACCTATCCATTTGAAAAATACGAGACTGGAAAGCTGAGGAAAGGAAACGGCAATCCGGAAAGCCCGGATTATGATTCACTTGCCGATTATGAAGTCAATGAAGCGGCTGGTGTTGTGGAAATCCGTATTCCGTGGCTATTGCTGAACTTTACCGATCCTAGCCGTCGGGAAGTATGGGCTGATTTGTATGCGAATGAGGAGATGACTAGGGAAATTACAGAAGGGATTGAAGTTGGGCTATTGATGATCAAAAATGATGAAGCGAAACTGAGTGTCCCGGCAAATAAGTCAGACCTGAAAAGCTATACATGGGAAGGCTGGACTCTTCCGGAATATAAGGAACGTTTGAAGGAATCGTATTATATTTTGCAGGAAAAATTCTTAAATATTCAATGAATCGTGAACAGCAATGATCAGATTATCTGCGTGAATAGGGGTGAAATACAGGTGGAAGTAACGACGAGTCAGTTTAGTAATGGGATTGGAAATTTTCAAGGTTTAAAGAAACTCTATGATTTGCAGCTAGCTTATATAAGAAAAAAGGGAATTCATTTTACGTTTGTTTTCGTGAAATATTCAGAGGAAGCTGCTGTGAGTTACGAAGATTTCTATCAGGTAGTAAAAGAAAATTTAAGAAAATCAGATTTTGTGTTTGCCCATCAGTCAAAACAATATGTCATTTTGGTACTGACAATCAGCAAAGTAATGGAATCCAAATCATTTCTTGGTCGGCTTCAAACTGCGATGTCACCATTAAAAATGCCGCTTGTAGCTGTAATTGCAGAAATTGCAAATTCTTCTCATCCCCTTGAAGAAGTTCTGGATGTTGGTGAGAAAAAGGTGATGAGCCTGGATTTTTCAGAGACACAAATGATAGCTATTCCTCATTTTATGGAAAAAGAGCGAATCAAGATGAAAGTAAGCATAATCGAAAATGACCATATTACACAATCGATCTTTTCGAATCTGTTTCATAATCTGGAAACCGCTGAACAGGATTTGGAGGTCCGGGTGTTTAATGACGGACTTGAATTTATGGAATCAGACTGGTACCGAAGTGAGCATCCTCATATTGTCGTGCTGAATGATATATTACCAAGGAAAAATGGTTTTGAGGTATTGCATTTTCTGCGCGGTTTACCTAATGATCAAAAGTATTTGATTTTATTTATATCAACTCGTAATTCTGAAGAAGCCCAGCTTTACTGCCTTGAAAATGGTGCTGATGCTTACTTTGTCCGTCCCTTTAACTTGAAAATATTTGAAATCCGCATCAAAAATCATTTGAGAAGGTCGCGTTAATATGATTAATCGTCAATTTTTAATCGGGTCGGTCATAGTCGGCATCATCATGCTGATCATTATTTTCTGTATATTTATGTATTTAGTATATAAAGGGATGGAAAGAAATCGGATCAATGAAAAGATGAATGTATATTTCGAACAATATAAAACCGAGTGGTATAACTATCTTGTTTATGATAAACCGCTGGATCACCGGCCGGAAAATAATATTACAATGAAGGCGATTGATCATTTGTTTGTTTCTTATTTGACTACACTCAACAATGAGACGATTCACAAGAAAGTTTCCGAATACGCTTCATTGAATATGCAGGATTACTATATCGAGCAAATAAAAAGCCGTGATCGATCGGTCCGTCTGAATGTTTTGCAGCGTACATTATTGCTTGAACTGGATTTTTTAGTACCGATTATTGAGCAGCATTTAAAACACAAACGTGATTATGAGATGGAAGAATATTTACTAATGTTGCGGGTAGTCGCGAAATATAATCGGAATTTGTTTTATGCCCATGTTTATCAACCGAAATTACCGTTGAATGACTATGAATATAAACTTTTGTTATCGACGATTGATGAAGGGTATATCGACTATTTCACAAATCATTTTGATGCCTTGCCAATCGTGCTGAAACTTGCTCTTCTTGATTATCTGAGTTTAAGCACAAATGTAAGTAATGATTCTCTCTCTTTCTATGAGCGTTTGTTAATATCGGACAATCAGGAGTTAAGAATCCGGGTTCTAAAAGCGATTGCCTCATTCGGAATGATTTCGAATCTGCAGCTGTATGAGCGCTTTGTTGATTCTGCCAGCTGGGAGGAGAGGCTGATGATGGCGAAAATATTGCGGTTTGTAAAAGAGGAGAAATCCTATCAAGCTCTTGAGCTGCTAATAGCCGATTCGAATTGGCAAGTACGTAAACAGGCGGCCTTATCATTATTGAATATGCCAAAGGGACAATTAATATTGCAGCAAATAATCGATAGTAAAAAAGATTTGTATGCGGCGGATATAGCAAGGGAAGTCATGAAGTTAGGGTGATGATACATGAATTCAGAAACAATACTTTATTGGTTTAACGAAGTGTTCAGTTCATTAATCTTTATATATATGTTATTTGTTATTGTGATCTATACATTAATGCTGATCTTTGCTTTTTTTCAGCTGAGAAAAGACAGGAATCTGGATAAACATTTGGAAGGCAAGGTAAATTTGAATGCCGTTTACTCGAAGCCTGTATCAATCATTGTTCCTGCTTATAATGAGGAAATCGGTATTATCAGTACGGTTCAATCGTTATTGACCCTTGAATACCCGCAATACGAAATCGTAATTGTCAACGATGGTTCGAAAGACTCGACATTGCAGACAGTGATTGACGCTTTTCATATGGAGCCTGTTTTCCGGACCGTGCAAAATCAGTTGCCGTCAGCGAAGGTAAGGGGCATTTATCATTCAAAACTCCATTATAATATTGTTTTGGTGGACAAGGAGAATGGAGGGAAGGCGGATGCTTTAAATGCAGGCATTAATGTATCGAGATTTCCTTATTTTTGCTCGATTGACGGTGATTCGATTTTATCCACTAAATCATTGCTGCAAGTGATGAAGCCAATTGTCTCGTCTAACGGGAAAGTCATTGCTGCAGGGGGAAGTGTGCGTATAGCAAACGGTTCAGAAATCGAGTACGGCAGTGTATTGAAATCGGTTGTACCGAATAATCCGATTGTCGTCATGCAGATTATTGAATATTTACGTGCATTTTATATGGGAAGAATTGCGCTGAGCCGTTTTAATTTATTATTAATTATTTCCGGTGCGTTTAGTGTCTTTTCGAAAGAATATACAATAAAAGTCGGTGGCTACAATAAGAATACGATCGGCGAAGATATGGAACTGGTCGTCCGGCTGCACAACTATTTACTGAAGAATAAAATAAAAAAATCGATTGAATTTATTCCCGATCCGGTATGCTGGACAGAGGCCCCGGATAATCTAAAGGATTTAAAAACACAGCGGAGACGATGGCATCAGGGGCTGTTAAGCAGTCTTATGCTGAACCGTGGGATGCTGCTCAATCCGAAATACAAACAAATCGGTCTCATATCTGTTCCGTATTTTGTATTTATTGAATTAATCGGCCCGATTGTTGAACTATTGGGATATATATATGTCATTTTATCATTTGTAATTGGGAACATATATTTGGAATCGGCTCTTACTTTATTTGTCCTGTTTTTAATTTACAGTACCGTCATTTCGATGTTTTCTATTTTGCTGGAAGCATGGAGTATGGGCACTTATCCACGTATCCGGGATTCGGTAAAACTATTATTGTATTCTTTATCGGAAGTGTTCTGGTTCCGTCCGCTAATGGTTATTTTCCGCCTTCAAGGATTCTGGTATTTTATTCGGGGAAAAAACGATTGGGGAAGCTTAACGCGATCTGGATTGCAAAAGAAAACAAATGATATTTAATATTATAGACTAAGTCGATAGGCGGAAAATCTCCGTCTATTTTGGCTGTTTACTCTTTATTATTGGAAGAAGGGGAGTTATCCTCCCGTTTTCTAATAGAAAATGTATACATATTAATCCGCGTTTTTATATTTAAATTACTTAAATGGACAGAAAATGGAGCAAATTTCAATTATAAATACTATATTGGAGACAGGAGAAAAAATTGGATGTATAAACATAATGAAAAAAGGTGATATATTAGTAATTAACATGGAAAACAGATTGAGAGGGTCGCGATACTAATGAAAATTGAAGAAATTTTAACAGGGATCTTAATTATCTGTAGTGTAATGCTTTTTATTCTATTATGTATTTACTTTTTTGCGATTTATCGAATGAACAGGAAGAAACACTCCTTCAATAAAATAAATAACTATATCCAGCAAAATGAGAGGGACTGGTATAATTATTTAGTTTTAAACAAACCTCTTCGGAATCATTCAACTACAAAGGATGAGCTGGCGGCAGTTGATTCTATTTTTGTTTCATATGTTACATCGATGAATAAAGAAGAGATCCTGGAGAGAGCTTCAACATATGCTGCATTAAATATGAAAAACTATTATACAAAGCAATTGATGAGTCGTGATGAAGCTGACCGTCTTCATGCTTTGCAGCGCACACTGATTCTGGATCTGGAATTTTTAGTGCCGTTAATCGAACGCCGACTAAAAGACAATCGTACAGGGTCTATGGAAGAATATTTATTAATGTTAAAGGTTGCAGCGAAATATAATAGAAATTTATTTTTGGCGCATATGTACAAGCCGAGATTGACTTTTTATGATAACGAGTACCATTTGTTGCTATCGAATATTGAGGATAGTTATTGTGACTACTTTAAAGATCATTTTGAAGAATTGCCGATGCAGCTGAAATTAGCGTTCCTGGAGTTCTCATGCCTGAACAGGAACTTGGACCCTTCCTACCTTTCATTATTTGAACAGTTACTGACTTCCGAATGTGCGGGTATCCGTCTTCGTGCATTAAGAGCAATTTCATCGTATGGCGAAATTTCGCATGTGAAGCATTATGAAGAATTTGCCGATTCAACACATTGGGAAGAGCGTCTATTGCTGGCGGAAATTTTACGTTTTGTCAAAGAGGACGATTCATACACTTATCTAAAAAAGTTAATGCTTGATCCAAACAGCAATGTTCGAAAACAGGCTGCTTTATCGCTGATGGGTTTACCGGATGGACAGGCGATACTGCAACAGGTATCCGACAATGAAGAACATATCCGTTCTAACTAGTACAAACGGAAGAATCCAGTAATTTAACAAGTAGTTAAAAAAATAGGCTTTGTATAGCGATTTGTGCTATTATAAAACACGTTGATATTTTTCTTCATCAAGTGAATGAAGAGCATGCTACCGGTCGACTAAAAGAGGCAATTCACCGGAGTAAAATAGATAAGTGCTAACCTTGAAAGGATGATATAAATTATGAGTTACGAACGTACGAAAACCGTATCTCTACATACATTAGGGTGTAAAGTAAACCACTATGAAACAGAAGCAATTTGGCAACTATTTAAAGAGCAAGGATACGAGCGTACTGAGTTCGATCATCAAGCGGACGTTTATGTTATTAATACTTGTACAGTAACGAACACTGGCGATAAAAAATCACGTCAAGTGATTCGCCGTGCTATCCGTCAAAATCCGGATGCGGTTATTTGTGTAACAGGCTGTTATGCACAAACATCACCGGCTGAAATTATGGCAATCCCAGGGGTCGATATCGTTGTGGGTACTCAGGACCGCGAGAAAATGCTTGGATATATCGATCAATATCGCAACGAGCGCCAGCCAATCAATGCGGTACGTAATATTATGAAAAACCGTGTGTATGAGGAATTGGATGTACCGGCATTTACAGACCGTACTCGTGCCTCGCTGAAAATCCAGGAAGGCTGTAATAACTTCTGTACGTTCTGTATCATTCCTTGGGCGCGCGGCTTAATGCGTTCACGTGATCCGGAAGAAGTTATTCGTCAGGCTCAGCAGCTTGTTGATGCGGGTTATTTGGAAATCGTCCTAACAGGTATCCACACAGGCGGATACGGACAAGACTTCAAAGACTATAACTTAGCGCAGCTGTTACGTGACTTGGAAGCACAGGTAAAAGGCTTGAAACGTTTACGTATTTCTTCAATCGAAGCATCTCAATTAACAGATGAAGTGATTGAAGTACTGCAAAACTCTGAAATTGTTGTAAACCATTTGCACATTCCGATTCAATCGGGTTCAGATACGGTATTAAAACGTATGCGTCGTAAATATACGATGGAGTTTTTCGCAGAGCGTCTGGAAAAGCTGAAAATCGCTTTACCTGACTTGGCGGTTACTTCTGACGTAATCGTAGGTTTCCCAGGTGAAACGGAAGAAGAGTTTATGGAAACATATAACTTTATCCGTGACCACAAATTCTCTGAGCTTCATGTATTCCCGTACTCTCAACGTACAGGTACACCTGCAGCGAGAATGGACGATCAAATTGATGAAGAAATTAAAAATGAACGCGTTCACCGTTTGATTGCACTGAATGATCAGCTTGCAAAAGAATATTCTTCCCGTTTTGAAGGGGAAGTACTGGAAGTTATTCCGGAAGAACGCTTTAAAGATGGCGACAATGAAAACTTATATGTCGGCTATACAACGAACTACTTAAAAGTAATTTTCGAAGGCACTGAAGAAATGGTCGGCCAACTTGTAAAAGTTAAAATTACGAAAGCAGGCTACCCATACAACGAAGGACAATTCGTTCGCGTATTGGAAGGCCAAGCAATTTAATAGTACGCTTTTTAAAGAAAGAGGGATTGCACAGTGCAATCCTTCTTTTTGTTTTAGACGAATTTACTTGATATAAAAGGTTAACTAGTTGTTCGGAGTGAAGGCGGCGACTCCTTGGGGATAAGCACGACGCCTGAGATAAGGAACAAAAGCTAAGAACGCCACGTCCTGTGGCAACGCTTTTGTGACCAACTTCGTGTTGGCCTCGTGCCCCCAGGAAAGCGTCCGCCGTAACGAAGAACAACGGCTAAGAAGCAGGCACTAAATTAGCCGGCTCTTTTTTACTTCCAATAAAATAGGGTAGAAAAAATAGTGTGCGCAAGTTTTCATAATCGGGCGAAACATCGTGTACTTTTATGCAGCATATTAATTTACAAAAAGTTAGTCGTAAACTTATGGAAGTTTAAGTATATTATGAGGAAGACAAGCCAACACTATTATTCGGAACATAATGTATGTTTATCCCGATTACAAGCAAAGAAGGTGAGCAATTTATATGAAGAAAATATGGATGTTTGCTGCAATTCTATTTATTTTATATGGTTGCACGGAGAAAAAGGAAGAACCAACAGTAGAAAGTGAATCGGCTATGGTGGAAGTCAATATTCCTACAGAAGTAGCAAGACATTACGGCTCGCTAAATATTGAGTACAAAGCATCGGATGTTTATAAAACAATTCAGCCAAATGGTGTCGTTTCTTTGGGAATGAACAAGCAACAGCTATCTGAAATTGCGCACCAAACAGAACAATTCCTGGAGCAGTACAAAGAAACAAGTGAGAAAAGTACAGAAGATGGAATTACGCATATCGATGCAAATGAAAACTATTCGAATTGGGAAATTGTATTATCGGACGATACTCTTTTAGGGCAAGAAGCGTTTGATTTGGCACAGGAGCATTTAATTAAAAATATTTTAACGTACCAGTTAGTCCATCGTCATAATCCTGAGTTAAATATTCAGTATGTCACAGATGCCGGTGAACCTTTGGACAGAAAAATTATTCGTACAAAATTCGCCTATTCAGACGAATAATTTAAGTTGTCTGATAATTTGCGTCAATTAAAATACATGCTAAACTATAGATGTACGGACAACTAATGTTTAGTAAAAGGAGTAATGAGAAATGACTCGAAATTATGCAGTAATGATTGATCATACTTTATTAAAAGCTGAATCTACAAAAGATCAAGTAGAAAAAATTTGTGCAGAAGCGAAGCAATACGGATTTGCTTCAGTATGTGTAAACCCTACATGGGTGAAATTCAGTGCAGAGCAATTAGCTGGTACAGAAGTTAAAGTATGTACAGTAATCGGCTTCCCGTTAGGTGCTACAACATCTGCAGTAAAAGCATTCGAAACAAAAGACGCGATTGCAAATGGTGCTGGCGAAATTGATATGGTTATTAATATCGGTGCTCTAAAAGACGGCAACTACGATTTAGTTCGTGATGACATCAAAGCAGTAGTAGATGCTGCAAATGGTACATTAGTAAAAGTAATTATTGAAACTTGCCTATTAACGGATGAAGAAAAAGTAAAAGCTTGCGAACTTTCTGTTGAAGCAGGAGCAGATTTCGTTAAAACTTCTACTGGATTCTCTACAGGCGGAGCGACAGTTGAAGATATCGCATTAATGCGTAAAACAGTTGGTCCTGATCTTGGAGTAAAAGCTTCTGGCGGTGTTCGTAGCTTAGAAGATATGCAACTTATGATTGAAAATGGCGCTACTCGTATTGGTGCTTCTTCTGGTGTTGCTATCATGAATGGTCTAAAATCAGATTCTAATTACTAATTCGATAGTTTTTGTTGACTCTTTTTTAAGGATACGCTATACTACTTTAGTACACATTAACTAAATGTTAGCATGTACTGACGTGTGTTCGGAGGGAGGGAAAGAGAGATGTCAAAAACTGTCGTTCGCAAAAACGAATCGCTTGAAGATGCTCTTCGTCGCTTCAAACGTACTGTATCAAAATCAGGTACAATTCAGGAAGTTAGAAAGCGCGAGTTCTACGAAAAACCTAGCGTTAAACGTAAAAAGAAATCAGAAGCTGCACGTAAACGTAAGTGGTAATTTTCCCTGTAAAAACCCTACGTTCATAACACGCAATTTTCAGATTTAACTGAGCAGACAAATGATATACCCCGCAGTTATTTATATAACTGCGGGGTATTTGTATTTATTCTCAAAATCACCCATAATAGAGAAGAAAAAGAAAGCGTTTTCGAGAAAGTTTTAATAATCTGCAACTTGTACCGTATACTTGGTATATGTTAGCAAATAATAGTGAAGTAAGTTTTTTCAAGTTTTATAAAAAAGTTTGAAACTTTTCTTCATCTCATCCGTAGAATTAACTGTACATAACTTAGCTAAAGGGGTGATAAAATTGAGACGAACGAAAGGGATTAGTTGGATTTTTCTGATGGTCATGTCATTCGTATTAATGTTTCCTTCTTTAACGGCATTTGCAGATGGTAAAGTGTATGAAATCTCCATCAATAATGAAATTGAAAAAGGTTTGGTGGAGCATTTAAAGCGTGGATTCGATGAAGCAAAAGATAATAATGCAGAAGCGATTATTCTAAATATGCATACACCGGGCGGATTTGTTACTGCGGCTTCGGAGATCGGCAGGCTGATGGATGAAATTGATATACCGATTATTGCATTCATCAATTCAGATGCGCTGTCTGCTGGTGCATTCATTGCTTTACATGCAGATGAAATTTATATGACACCTAATGCAACAATGGGTGCTGCAGCGGTCATCGATTCTTCCGGTAACACAGCGGGAGAAAAGGCGGAAAGCGATTGGCTTGCTAAAATGTCATCTGCTGCGGAAAACTCCGGAAGGGACCCTAAATATGCGAAGGCAATGGTCAGAAACGATTATGATCTGCCTGACCTAAGAGCCCCGAAAGGAAAGCTCCTAACACTAACTGCGAAAGATGCGGAAAAAGTTAAGTACTCCGAAGGCACTGTTGCATCGATAACGGAACTGCTTGAAAAAACCAACCTTGATGGCAGCGAAGTAGTAACAATTGAGCAAACATTTGCTGAAAAGCTGGCGCGCTTTATTACAAATCCGATTATCGTTCCTATCTTACTGTCGATTGCAAGTATCGGATTAGTTGTTGAGCTGTATTCACCAGGCTTTGGTGTTGCTGGGACAATGGGGCTTGCTTCGTTAGGTATGTTCTTCTTTGGACATACGATTGCAGGTTTTGCCGGATATGAAACAGTCATCATTTTTGTAATCGGACTTATTTTACTCATTGCCGAGCTATTTGTACCAGGTGGCATAATAGGTATTATCGGTGGCGCTTTAATGATAGGAAGTTTGCTTTTTGCAGGGGAAAGCTTTGTTCATATGGCTTATTCGATTTTAATCGCAATGATAATTGCAGGTATAGGAATGGTGATACTTATGAAATTCTTCGGGAAAAAGTTGCATATGTTCAACCGTCTCGTGCTGAGAGATGCAACGACGACGGAAGAAGGTTATGTTTCAAACAAAAACCGAATTGAATTAATAGGCAAGACAGGGCAGGCTATTACGCCGTTGCGACCATCAGGGACCGTTATTGTTGATCAGGACCGTCTGGATGTTGTAACACAGGGCGGCTATATTGATGCTGGTAAAACAGTTGAAGTAGTGAAAGTAGAAGGCTCTCGTATTGTCGTAAGAGAATTTATTGGAAGAGGTGGAGAATAAGTATGAATATGTTGGCAGATGCAGGAACAATTACATTAATTGTCGGATTAGTCATTGCATTTATTATCCTGGCAGTATTTTTCACATTTGTTCCGGTTGCACTATGGATTAGTGCACTAGCAGCAGGTGTAAGAGTAAGTATTTTCACATTAGTCGGAATGCGTTTACGTCGAGTAATTCCGTCACGTATCGTGAATCCGTTAATTAAGGCTCATAAAGCCGGTTTAGAAGTAACAATTAACCAATTGGAATCACACTATTTAGCAGGTGGTAACGTAGACCGAGTTGTCAACGCATTAATTGCGGCACACCGAGCGAATATTGAATTAACATTTGAACGTGCAGCAGCAATCGATTTAGCTGGCCGTGACGTATTAGAAGCGGTACAAATGTCGGTTAACCCTAAAGTTATTGAAACACCATTTATTGCCGGTGTTGCGATGAACGGGATTGAAGTAAAAGCAAAAGCACGTATTACAGTACGTGCAAACCTGGACCGCTTAGTCGGTGGTGCTGGTGAAGAAACAATCGTTGCCCGTGTTGGTGAAGGTATCGTATCGACACTAGGTTCTAGTGAATCACATTCAAAAGTACTGGAAAACCCGGATTTAATTTCTCAAACGGTTTTATCTAAAGGTTTAGACTCTGGTACAGCATTCGAAATTCTATCGATCGATATTGCGGACGTTGATATCGGTAAAAACATCGGTGCCGAGCTTCAAATCGAGCAAGCACAGGCAGATAAAAACATCGCTCAGGCTAAAGCCGAAGAGCGTCGTGCAATGGCCGTAGCAAGCGAGCAAGAGATGATTGCAAAAGTTCAGGAAATGAAAGCGAAAGTAGTAGAAGCAGAGGCGGAAGTTCCAATGGCTCTTGCAGAAGCGCTACGTTCTGGCAACTTCGGTATTATGGATTACATGAACTACAAAAATATTCAGGCGGACACATCAATGCGTGATTCAATCTCAAAAGTTTCGAATGACGACAACAACAAAGATCCGAAAAACAAATAATCGAGGAAGGGAGTGAGCACTAAATGGAAGGACTTATCATTATGGTGATTGTCTTTATTGTCAGTTCTTTATTAGGTAAAGGTAAAGAACAACAGCAAAAAAAAGAATCAAATCAGATGCCGCCATTTAGCAGTCAACCTGCTCCTCGAAAACAGGAAGTTGAGCGCCGAACAGAGCAAAGACGTCCGAAATCATTGGAGGACTTTGCGAATGAAGTATTCGGCCAGCTGAATGAAAAAGTAAAACCGGTAAGTCAAAGAGTAGAACGCGAGCTTCCTAATCAAGTAGAAAAACCTGTTGAAGCTGCTCGCTCTATTGTGGAACCAGTAACTGACAAGATCCATAATCCTCGTTCATTAAAGGAGCGTCCAATTGTTGCGATGGCCAAAAAAGAAGCAGAAGCCTTCCAAGTCGTGCCATCGAGCAAACGTGATTTAATGCAGGCCATTATTATGACAGAAGTTCTGGGCCCACCTAAAGCAAGAAGAAAATAATACGAGACTACCTATTTCAACGTAATGTGGGAATAGGTAGTTTTTTTACATAGGATATAATGAAATGGTGATATTTAATGGTGGAACAGGAGTTGATTGGAATGGACGGTGGCAGGGTTCATGCTGTCGGTTTCACCTTTCACACTGTAAAAAAATCCGCTGACGTCTAGCGCCTTTCGCTACGAGCAAGCTTACTGCGGGAACAGCAAAATTTATTTTCGACGAAAGCGAAGCGACAGGAGCACCAAGTGAGAGACTGCAGGCTCGAGCCGTGCCAGCGAAAAGCGTCCGCCAATAATGGAAATCAACGGACTTTATGAAAACATGCAACTAAATTTTTGAGGAAACGGGTATATCTATTATGAGAGGGGGAAACAGACATGAAAAAAAGATGGATGTTATTTTTAATACTTATTTTAGTACTTGCTGCATGCGGTAAGGAAGTGGAAGAATCAATTTCGGAGGCAGATGAAACCGCTACTGTATACGAAAGCGAGGAGTCATTGACACATAATATGGAAGGTGTCACTTTAAAGCTCGACTATAAAATTCAAAAGGTATCCGCAGAGCCGGGAGAATTAATGCTTGAAATTAACGGCAATATTGAAAATGAGTACAGCCAAATTGTTTACTATACGCCGGATTTTACAATTCAAACATCAGAGCAGGAAGATATAGAGCAGTTGTCGTCTTCTGTTGAGAACGAACAAATTATGGTGAACCCTCAAATGGAAACGACTTTTAATGTGACTTATTTAATTCCTCAGAATGTATACGATGAAAATAAATCTCTGAATTTAAAAGTTCCAGCAGCATTTAAGGAGCCGGAAAGTGAAAGTTCCGGTGATGCGTTAGGAGACTTTGCGAACTGGGAAATTCCGATAAAGTGAAACTTCAATCAATTGGGGCTTTAGCTCCAATTGATTAAAAGGAACACAAGCTAAAACCGTCACGTCGTGTGACAACGCTTGTGTGACCAACATCGTGTTGGCCCTAACCAATCGGGCTTTTACGGGTAGTAGTCGATCACCTATGCTTTATGCCATAGTTGGTAGTCTTGCCTCTAGAGCAGCACAATCGAGGAACATAAATTACTACCCGTTAAAGCGGGATTAAATAATCTATACATGCCTTCTTTTTTCTAAGCATATAGTGACGTAAAAAGGAGGCTTTTATTGAAAAATTTATTTCCTAAAAACAATAAATTGCAAATCACCTCTTTTATGGATATCCGCTATGATGGTTCCTATACAATAGGTGATGTAACCCCGACTGAGTATAACTGCACGACGAAAGATTTTACGATGTATGTTCATGCGGGGGAAGTGGAAGTCCAGCATTTATTCGAAGAAGGTTTTTTAATTCAATGTAAAAATCTGCAGAAGCTTACGATTGAGCGGAATGCAAAATGAGTAAATCCTATAAAAAGCTAATAACAATCAAACTAAAGCAATCTAAAGAAGCAAGCACTTTTATTATGCTGATGAAAGAGCATAAAATCCGAGTTTTTCATTTAACTTTTAAACAGAGCGAAATAACTTTCCAAGTGGCGCATAGTAATTTGTCTTTATTGCGCAGACTAAGAAAAAAAGCGAAAGTAAAAATTACAATCCGTTACAGCGAGCCGGAGAGAATTCTGCAAAAAGATATGGTTACGGCGATTGGTATCATCATGTTAATCATCCTGCCGATCATACTATCCCGGTTTGTATGGCAAGTCGAAGTTGATGCCGCCACGATTGAACTGGAAGATGAAGTAGCACTCTATTTACAAAAGGAAATGGGTGTGGAGTTTCCTGTACCGAAAAAAACATTTTTATCCGATAATGAAATCCGACAGACGATGATGAAGGAGTTTCGGGAGTTTTCATGGGTACATATTATGAAAAATGGAAGTAAAATTACGATAAATCCGCAATTGGCGCCAAAGATTGAGCCGGTTCCAAAAGTGAACAAGAACCAGCATTTAGTTGCGAACAACAGCGGTGTCGTCACTCATTTCCAAATTGAGCGCGGTGTTCGTCAAGTTGAGCAAAATATGACGGTACACAAGGGAGATATTCTCGTTTCAGGTGTGTTGCAGCATGGTGAAAAAGAAATCGTTATTGGTGCTGAAGGCGAAGTGTTTGTTGATTACTGGCTTGAAACATCGTTTTCCGTTCCTAAAACAATCGAAATGGAAGTATTGGATGACCATGGCTGGAAATATGACGTAAACTGGGAGAAGATCGGGACAGCGATAGAACAAATGTCTATTGAACCGTTGAAGTCTGTTGTGACTTATAAGCCTTATCGAATGTTTCATAAAAAAAAGGAAAAGATAAGTGAAAAGGATGTAGAAACAATTATCTTGCCATTATTGCATGAAAAGATGATTTCTTCATTACCGCTTGAAACCGCCATTAAAGCAGAAAAACTTTTGCACGTCAACAGTGATGATGATACAGTTAAAGGGAAAGTCTTGTATTTAATTAATGAAAATATCGCACAACCACATCCAATTCACCAAGGAGAATGAGTATGTCAGAAAAATATGTTGAGCTCCAAATCGACAATCCAAATGAAGCTGTAATGCTTTTAGGAATGTCAGATGCAAATATAACATTGATTGAAGAAACTTATAGCGTACAAATTATTACGCGTGGGGAAGTAATACAAATTGCAGGCGATGATTTAGAAAAGAAAAATCAAGCATATGCAGTTTTAGAAGCGTTATTGAAAGTAATTCGAAAAAATATTAATATCGATCAGCGTGATGTATCAACAGCCATTGAAATGGCCAGTAAAGGCACGATTGAGTATTATGCGGAGTTATATGATGAAGAAATTGCGCGTAATACAAAAGGCAAGCCGATACGTGCAAAAACAATCGGACAGCGCGAATACATCCGGGCAATCCGTCATAAAGACCTGATTTTCGGAATTGGACCAGCCGGAACCGGTAAAACGTATTTAGCGGTTGTGATGGCTACACAGGCATTAAAAAATGGTCATGTAAAACGTATTATTTTAACACGCCCTGCCGTTGAAGCAGGAGAGTCATTAGGATTTTTACCGGGGGATTTGAAGGAAAAAGTCGATCCTTATTTACGTCCGCTTTATGATGCCTTACATGATATTTATGGACAGGAACAGACGCAGCGCCTAATTGAGCGCGGGACGATTGAAATCGCGCCGTTAGCATATATGCGTGGCCGTACATTGGATGATGCGTTCGTCATTTTAGACGAAGCCCAAAACACAACGCATCAGCAAATGAAAATGTTCTTAACACGTTTAGGTTTTGGCTCGAAAATGGTCATTACAGGTGATAAAACACAAATTGATTTACCTAAAAACACGGAATCCGGTCTGATTATTGCAGAGCGTACATTACGCTATGTAAAAGATATCCACTTCCAAATACTTGAGCAAGGTGACGTAGTCCGTCACCCATTAGTAGCGAGAGTCATCCAGGCTTACACAGAGCAGGAATTATAAAAAAGGAACTTTCAACTTTTATTGTAAGGTTGAAAGTTTTTTTATTGGGTAAATTAGCATGAAACTTATTGGAAAAATTTACGTATATAAACTAAAAGGAGGAATTGATGTCAACGTTAATCGGTAGAAAGACATTTATTTGAAAAACATACGTACTTTTCGTAACACCAAACATATAAATTTGATAAAATGTACATAGAAACAAAGGGAGGTGCATGATCATAGAAAGATTTAACAAGCTCATCCAACTAATCAGCTTTCGCGCACTATTAATCATTATACTTGCAGCTACTGCCCTTCTTCAGTTTTTCCTGATGATTGATAATGTTCGTGGCGTTACATATGATATCCAGCTAACTGAATTATCACCGGAAACCATTCGTTCATCTAAAACAGTGGAAGATACGGTAAAGACAGAAATAGAAAGGGAAAATGCGGAGAAAGCCGTAGATCCTGTATACATATATAAAGATGAGGTACCTAGTCAGCGTGCAACTTTTGTGACAACCATTTTTGATATTGCATTAGATGTGAAAGATGAGATTGCAAAGGCAGAGGAAGAAATACCTCAAGCTGATCAAATAAAAATGCTGCGTTCAGCGTTAAAAGATATTTTTGATAATCAGCAAAATCTGATTTTATCAGATGCACAGTTGTTGAATGTATTAAGTGCATCACAAGCAAATCTTGAATCTACACGTGATGCATTAGCGACATTGGTTGAAGTGAACTTAAATTATCCGCTTCGTAAGGATAGCTTACTGCCATACCGAAATGAACTGGAAAGTAAAATCCGTCAGCAGCCTTCAATTTCTGAAGGGTTAATGAGCTTGGCGATTGTCATTGGTCGTGCAGCTATCGTTGAAACTGAAGTACTCGATGATGAAAAAACAGCGATTGCCAAACAGCAGGCAAAGGAAGCGGTTGAGCCGACACGTATTTTGCAAGGACAGATCATCGTCCAGGAAGGCGAAGTCATTACACGCGAAATTTACCGCCAGCTTGAATTGTTAGGGATGCTGGACAGTGAGGAATCGATTAAACCGATTGCCGGGTTAATCATTTTGATTTTACTGCAAATGTCTTTCCTTTTCGTCCTGTTTGATCGATCTGAAAAAGACATTGCTTCAAAACGCAATGAACTGCTCGTTACAATCATTGTGTATGCAATTGCACTAATTATGATGAAGCTGATCGCACTGATTTCAACGAATTTCGATCTGTTGATTGCCTTCATTTTCCCGTCAGCGTTAGCGACAATGCTTGTCCGCGTGCTGGCCAATGATCGTACCGCAAGTATTGTGACGATCATTACAGCAGCATCTGCAGGGATCATCTTTCATGAAGGATTATCAGGTATTTTACAGATGGATACAGCGCTTTACATTTTATTTGGGGGATTTTCATCGATTATTTTCATGCGCAGCCTGGAAAAACGGACAGACATTTTGCAGGCGGTTGGTATTGTAACGCTTGTTAACATAGTGTTTATCACATTTTATATTCTAATGGGACAGTCAGGTTACGGAATGAAGGAAGTTGCATTTTACGTTGCTGCAGCCATTATTTCGGGATTATTATCCGGTGCTTTAATGATGGGACTGCTACCATATTTCGAATCGGCTTTCGGACTTTTATCGGTCGTGCGTCTGATCGAATTATCGAATCCAAATCACCCGCTGTTAAAGAAAATTTTGACGGAAACACCCGGTACCTATCACCATAGTATAATGGTGGCGAATCTGGCTGAAGCGGCATGTGAAGCAATCGGGGCTGATGGCTTGCTGGCAAGAGTCGGTTGCTATTATCATGATGTAGGGAAAACGCGAAGACCTCTATTTTTCATTGAAAACCAAATGGGGACAAACCCTCATGATACGATGGCACCCGAAAGTAGTGCGGAAATTATTATTGCGCATACTACGGATGGGGCAGAGCTCTTGAAAAAGCATAAAATGCCTCAGGAAATCATCGATATTTGTCTACAGCATCATGGGACAAGCACATTGAAATTCTTTTTGTTTAAGGCTAGGGAAGAAGGGAAAGAATTGGACGAAAGTGTATTCCGATACCCGGGTCCAAAGCCACAGACGAAAGAGGCCGCGATTATCAGTATTGCGGACAGTGTGGAAGCGGCAGTCCGTTCGATGCAGCAGCCAAATGCAGAGAAAATACAGAAGCTTGTGCAATCGATTATTCAGGATCGTGTACAGGATGACCAGTTTGATGAATGTGATATTTCGCTAAAAGAACTGAAAAAGATAGAAGACGTATTATGTGAAACATTGAATGGAACGTTCCACTCGCGTATTGAATATCCAAAGGAATAATAGGAGGGAACAACATGTTATTAATTGATTTTTTAGATGAAACAAATGAAGTACAACAATCCCACTTGGAATTAGTGGAAAAATTACTCCAGCATGCAGCGGAGCAGGAAAGTATCGAGGACGGCTCGGAAGTGTCAGTTACGTTTGTGACGAATGAAGCGATCCATGAAATTAACCGTGAATACCGTGATAAAGACCAGCCTACTGATGTTATTTCTTTTGCATTGGAAGAAATGGGCGAAGGGGAACTGCAAATTATCGGTGAAGGGATTCCACGTGTTTTAGGAGATATTATCATCTCGACAGATCGTACACGTGAACAGGCAGCTGAATATGGCCATACGTTTGAACGTGAGCTCGGCTTCTTGGCTGTCCATGGCTTTTTACACCTGCTAGGCTATGACCATATGACACCTGAAGATGAAAAAGTCATGTTCGGGAAACAAGATGAGATCTTACAGTCATACGGCCTAGGTCGTGATATGAATGAACGTCCGTAAATTTTTTCGTTCTTTTCGTTATGCAATGGAAGGACTAGTTACGGCAGTACACGAACAGAATTTCAGATTTCACTTAGTGAGTGCAGTGATTGTCCTGCTGGCTGGTTTACTGACAGGGCTATCGATCGTTGAATGGTGTATCATCATTTTAGTCATAGCTTTTGTCATCGGAACCGAGTTGATCAATACGGCAATCGAGCGTGTGGTGGACTTGGCATCACCGGAAATTCATCCGCTAGCCAAGCAGGCAAAGGATGTTGCGGCAGGTGCCGTACTTGTTTTTGCGCTCGCAAGTGTTATAATCGGACTACTCATATTTTTACCAAAATGGTTTTAAAAATAAAGTTTTGGGGGAACCAAAGATGAACATGGAACAATTAATGGATCAATCTAAAATTGCACGTGAATTTGCTTATGTACCTTACTCGAAATTTAAAGTAGGTGCGGCTTTATTAGCTGAGGATGGTACAGTGTACAATGGCTGCAATATCGAGAATGCAGGTTACAGCATGACAAACTGTGCTGAACGTACGGCGTTTTTCAAAGCAGTGTCAGAAGGCAATATGAAATTTAAAGCGCTGGCGGTCGTAGCAGACACACCGGGTCCATGTTCCCCATGCGGAGCTTGTCGACAAGTAATGAGTGAATTTTGTGCTCCGGATATGCCCGTCTACTTAACAAATATGAATGGTGACGTTCAACAAACAACAGTAGGTGAGCTGATCCCGGGTGCATTTAATACGGAGGATATGAAAAATGCAGGAAAATAAAGGATACAAATCGGGCTTTGTCTCGATTGTAGGTCGTCCTAATGTGGGCAAATCAACATTTTTAAACCGAGTGATCGGCCAGAAAATTGCAATTATGTCTGATAAACCACAAACGACACGTAATAAAGTACAAGGTGTTTTAACACAACAAAACTCTCAAACAATTTTCATCGATACACCGGGGATTCATAAGCCAAAACATAAATTAGGCGAATTTATGCTGAAAACTTCCCGCAACGCATTGCGCGAAGTGGATGTAATTATGTTTATGGTTAACGCTGAACAAGCAATCGGTAAAGGTGATGAATTTATCATCGAGTTGTTACAAGGTAATCAAACACCGGTATTTTTAATCATCAATAAAATCGATTTAGTACATCCGGATGAACTGGTAAAAATTATTGATTCGTATAAAGATAAGTTCGACTTTGCAGAAATTATTCCAATTTCAGCATTACAAGGCAACAATGTAGAAAACTTATTAACAACAATCGAAAAGTATTTACCTGAAGGGCCTCAATATTATCCGGCAGATCAAGTAACGGACCACCCGGAACGCTTCATTATTTCTGAATTAATCCGTGAAAAGGTATTGCACTTAACACGTGAAGAGATTCCTCATTCAATTGCGGTTGTTATTGAGCGAATTAAGCCACATGAAGAAAAAGAGAACATGATTCATGTACAGGCGACTATCATGGTAGAACGCGATTCACAAAAAGGAATTGTTATCGGTAAACGCGGCGCCCTTTTAAAAGAAGTCGGCTCACGTGCCCGCCAGGATATTGAAATGCTATTAGGCTCAAAAGTATACTTAGAGCTTTGGGTAAAAGTTCAAAAAGATTGGCGTAACAAGCAAACACATTTACGTGATTTCGGTTTTAGAGAAGACGAGTATTAATAGATAGCAGCAGACACACCGATGAAAAATCGGTGTGTTTTTATATGGAGTTCTACTTTTCAGGCGTTTTGTTCCACATTGACGGTGAAAAGGTCTACATTCGGGCCAAAACTTTCTACTTTGCCCTCGAAACGTTCTACATACTCTGATGAATTGGCGAATAAAATGAATGGGTTCTACATTTCCTCAGCTTTGTTCCACATTATCGATGAAAAGTTCTACATGCATCTGGAAGTATTCTACTTTTCCGACGAAACGTTCTAGATACTCAGCTGAATTGGCGAATAAAATAAATAGGTTCTACATTACAACAGCTTTGTTCCGCATTTCATTAAAAATGTTCTACATTCGCCCCAAAACTTTCTACTTTCCCCTCAAAATGTTCTACATTTCCCCCAAACCTGGCGAATAAATCCCGCCTCTCAGGACGAAAATGATTTTATTCTTGATTATGGCCAAGGTTCTGCTACCATTTAGTAAGGGAATATTTAACAGAAGTCAGAAGGTGAATACAATGAATAATTTAAATAAATTTTTACTGGCACTTTGGGCGATATCGCTCGCTTTATTATTTATTGTCATTGCGACCGTCGACCAAGATCAAACAATTTTGGTCGCAGAAGGGCAAATGAATATTGAAGAGCCAAATTCATCACAAATTAAGATAGAGAATGATATAAATGATAAAAACGAATCCATTAGTGAACCAAAGCAACAGGTCGCTAAAGAATCGATTCGTCTTGCAATGACCGGGGATATTTTGCTGCATTTAAGACTTGCGAAATATGATGATTATACTTCATCTTTTGCAGCGGTGCTGCCGAAGATGCAAAGCTATGATTTTCTGATCGCCAATCAGGAATCTCCACCTGTAGGCAATGAGTATCCATTAAGCGGGTATCCGCTATTTTCAAGTCCAGCCCATATTATTCGGGATCTCCAACATACAGGAGTCGATTTAGTCACAATCGCCAATAACCATATTATCGATCAAGGGGAAAATGGTATGCGTACCGTCTTTAACAATCTTGAAGACTACCATATGCCTTATGTAGGGGCTTATAAAAATGAAGACGACAGATCTACACAACGCATCATGGAAATCGGATCGATAAAAATTGGACTGCTCGCCTACACATACGGTACAAATGGCCTTTATTTGCCACAGGAATCGCCATTTCTCATAAATTATATTGATGAAGCAAAAATAAAAGCGGATGTCGAGGAATTAAAACAATCGGTCGATGTAGTAGCTGTATCGATGCATTGGGGATCTGAATACGTTTACGAAGCGAATGACAATCAAAAATATTATGCCGATATATTAAATAAAGCCGGAGTCGATATTATTTTCGGGACCCATCCGCATGTATTGCAGCCATATGACAAGCTGATCAATGAACAGGGGCAGGAGACGCATATTTTTTATTCGCTCGGTAATTTCTTTTCAACAATTATAACAATACCGAACACAATGATTGGCGGAATCGCGAGCCTTGAAATTACAAAGGAAGGCGACCTGATTACAATAGATGAACCTGAGCTTTATGCCACTTCTGTATTAAAAGATGCAGACGGTATTTATCGGGTCTATCCATTAAAAGATGTGGAACAGCGCTCTATAAAAAATCTGCAGTGGGTAAAGAAAATCATGGGACAACATGTAACCGTTTATTAAACTTTTCTAGCAATAGTACGGTATAATAGAGATATGAAAGAAATAGAAGGATGTGCAACAGATGCTACATAAATGGGAAGGCATCGTTTTAAAGGCGCGTGCTTATGGTGAATCCAATAAAATCGTGACACTTATGACACGTGAAGCAGGTAAAGTCGCGTGTATGGCACGTGGAGCGAAAAAACCGACGAGTCGTTTAGCAGGTGTAACACAAACTTTTATGCATGGCTCGTTTTTAGTCCAGCGAACATCAGGCATGGGGACATTGCAGCAAGGGGAACATTTCAATTCGATGCGTCATATTCAAACAGATATTGTGGCAACAGCTTATGCAAGCTACATCGTGGAAATAGTGGATCGCCTCGTTGAAGAAGGCAGACCGGAACCTTATGCTTTTGATATATTAATTCAGGCATTGAATGCAATTGAAGAAGGGTATGATCCTGAAGCAATTACATTGTTTGTAGATTGGAAAATGCTTCCGTTTGCAGGTATCCAGCCGATTTTGCATGCATGTGCAGGGTGTGGGGCCGTTGATGGGGAATTTGCATTTTCATTTACACAAGGCGGATTTATATGTCATCGATGTTTCCATTTGGACCCGTATATTATTCGGTTATCACCAACGCAGCTCAAGCTGATTCGCATGTTTTATACGGTGCCGATTGAGCAAGTCGGCAAGCTGGAATTAAAACCGCAAACGAAGCAATTTATTAAAAAAATTGTAACGACAATTTATGAAGAGCAAACAGGGATCCGTCTGAAATCACGCAACTTCATCGAACAACTGGAGCGTACACCGTTACTGCAGCGTGAAAAGAAGGAAGAAGAATAAAATTATTGCCTAGGAAATAAAGCGAGTCGAAAGTGCGTAGAATCGCGCAGACTCGCTTTCTTCTATTAAGGAGTGAAAATAGTGCGCCAATTTGAAAATGAGCAACTGACCGTTTTTCAAAGTGTTTTGTATCAAACGACATCTGCGGTAATCAAAACGAAGAAGGCCTTAATCGTGACCGACCCTAACTGGCTGCCGAACGAAATTGCTGAAATAAAAGGCTATATCGAGTCGATTATTGAAGATCGGAAATTATATATTATTTATACACATAGTGATTATGATCATATTATTGCTGCAGGTGCTTTTCCGAATGCTACAACAATTGCCAGTGAAGCTTTTGTTAAGCGAATAAATAAAGAAGAGGTATTGGAGCAAATCCGTCAGTTTGATGCTCAGTACTATATTGAAAGAGATTATCCTATTATTTATCCTCACATAGACATTATTATTAAAGAAGATGGCCAAACACTTGAGCTGCAGGATATAACGTGTAGCTTTTACTTATCGCCAGGGCATACGGGAGATGGGTTATTTACAGTGGTGGAGCCGTTCGGTATTTTACTGGCGGGGGATTATTTATCGAATGTTGAGTTTCCTTTTATTGAGGATTATGAAGCATATTTTGCAACGATCCAAAAAGTGCAAACGATTATATCGGATAAAGAAATTGAAGTTATGGTGCCAGGACATGGGACAACGACGAATAACCTCGATGAAATTCAAAAACGAATTGACGAGTCATTATTATATTTAAATAATTTAGCGAACGATAGTATTGACGAATCACAATTGCAAAAGCTTTATCCTTTTTATAAAGGTTTACAAGAAATGCACGAATTAAATAAAAAAGCCGTACACAAATAAAAATAGCCGCAGGATTTAGGTAATACTAAAATCCTGGGCTATTTTTGCGCATTTAGCTGTTTGCCAGTTCATTCATCCGTTCCAGCACTCTTCGCTTGCGATATAGCATCATACCTGCCTCGGCAATATCTTCAATCATCGATTTATTAATAAAGGCACCGAAAATCATACCTGCTACAGGAATCATTTGAAAGAGCTTTTTCATACCGAAGTTATCGCGGTACGTAAAGAAGACTTCCTGCCAGCCCTGTAACTGGGAAACCATATTTTCTGCAGCGTTCGGCTTTTCATAATGTTGTGCCAGTTCATTTAATATCGCTTCTTTTCCGACAACATCAGAGGAAGCAAACTGCAGACATTTTACGATGAATATACGCTCGGCTTTTTCATTTGGATCATAGCCATGGATCATTGCGATTTCCTGCAATGTTTTTAGCGCAATTCCTAGAATAACAGGGATATCGAGTGCCAATGTAAAAACACCGCCAAAGCCGGTAGATGCCCCTTGTACGGTTGCGACCTTTGCACGGTTTTTCTGTAGTTTTTCACTCAGTTCCACCATATCTTCAATCGGCATTTGTCCAATATCCTTCAAGGTGGAAACCGAATGCAGCGTATGCTTTTGAATATGACGCATCATCGATTTTTCGCTTACTAAATATTTTCCGCCTGTTTGGACATAGCTTACCAATTCGTCGATCAAGACGGAAATTTTCTCTTGAATGAATTTCGGTGTTAATTTATCGAGTATTTTAAAAGGGATGCGGCCGATTTTTTCCCAAAACCATAAACCGCTTTGATCTTTTTCCCAAAGTTGGATTGTTAATAAATGATTTTCTAGCTGCTGTTGAGTTTCCATAAATCATCCTCCCAATGGACATGCTCCTTATTTTACGTTCCATAACGGAAAAGGTTTCAGCAAGTCACTCGAATTGTGTCAGTAATGGGATGATATCTTCTTTTAACCGTTCATAAAACTCTTCTTCAAGCTTTAAGTATTGATGATGATGCATGTGTTCAAAAAGAGTGAACATATTCTCTATTTTTTCTTTGGAAAAGCGGAAGTGATGATTAAAATGGCTACGTTTATTATCGTCGCTTAAATGCATATAGCCCCGGATAATTGTAAACAATTGATTGTATTTTTTATTTGCCAGCTCATAAGCTTCACGGCTTAAACGACCAAGTGCGTTGCTCGGATCGTCAAACTTTCTGTAAAATAACTGTGCTTCACGATAAGTTTCAAGTTTCATATTCGCCGTGTAGAGGATGTGGTGTTGTGCGCGGTGTTCTGGGCATTCAAATTGAAGTATAGCCTTTACGAGATGTGAAATTTTATCGAATGTGTCTAAAGGTGTGTCGGTTTTGTCCTTTACCTGAAAAAACATAAAATCCCCTCCATCTATTACTATCTTTGATTATAACTTATTTAAAATTTAATTATTTGAATAATCTAAAAATTAAAGGGCTTTTTTTAATACAAGGTAATGTGAAAAAAGGTGCTTAAACTTTAGTGAATGAATCTTTGGATTATTCAATGCTTGAGAGAGGGGGCTAATGGATAAATAACTGTAGATAAGATTTTATATTTCAATCCTGTAAAAAGAAAAAACACTTTCTGCTCAAATCGAACAGAAAGTGTCTTATTGATTTTAGAATTGTAAATGCTTCTCGATGTAAGCTTTTACTTCCGCGATTGGCATACGGATCTGTTCCATTGAATCACGGTGACGTACTGTTACTTGACCGTCTTCTTTTGAATCGAAATCGTACGTGATACAGAATGGTGTACCGATTTCGTCCTGGCGGCGGTAACGTTTACCGATAGATTGTGACTCATCGTAATCAACCGGGAATGCTTTACGTAAATCAGCCCATACGTCGCCAGCTTCTTCTGATAATTTTTTAGATAGTGGCAATACAGCTGCTTTGAATGGAGCTAGAGCAGGGTGGAAGCGTAATACTGTACGAGTATCGTCGCCTTCTAATTGCTCTTCTTCATAAGCATCGCATAAGAATGCCAATGTTACACGGTCTGCACCTAATGATGGCTCGATGCAGTATGGTACATAGCGCTCATTTGAGACAGGATCGATGTAAGTGAAATCTTCACCTGAATGTTCCATATGCTGCTTTAAGTCATAATCTGTACGGTCTGCGATACCCCATAGTTCGCCCCAGCCGAATGGGAAGCGGAATTCAATATCCGTTGTCGCATTTGAATAGTGTGAAAGCTCATCGTCTTCATGGTCGCGTAAACGCATTGAATCTTCTTTCATACCTAATGCAAGAAGCCAGTTTTTGCAGAACTCTTTCCAATATGAGTGCCACTCAAGGTCTTCACCCGGTTTACAGAAGAATTCTAGTTCCATTTGTTCGAATTCACGTGTACGGAATGTAAAGTTACCAGGTGTGATTTCGTTACGGAAAGATTTACCGATCTGTGCGATACCGAATGGTGTCTTTTTACGCATTGAACGCTGAACATTTTTAAAGTTTACGAAAATACCTTGTGCAGTTTCTGGGCGCAGGTAAATTTCATTTGATGAAGATTCAGTTACACCTTGGTGCGTTTTGAACATCAAGTTGAACTGGCGGATATCTGTGAAATCGATTTTTCCGCAGTCTGGACAAGCTACTTCAAGCTCTTCCATTTTTTCTTTCATTTGATCGAAAGTCATACCGTCAACGATAATTTCTTTGCCTGTTTTTGTTAAAGAAGCATCTTCAATCAATTTATCTGCACGGTGACGCGCTTTACATGATTTACAGTCGATCATCGGGTCATTAAAGTTACCTACGTGACCAGATGCAACCCATGCTTTTGGATTCATTAAAATCGCAGCATCCAAACCTACGTTGTGTTCAGATTCCTGAACGAATTTCAGCCACCAAGCTTTTTTTACGTTGTTTTTAAGTTCTACACCAAGTGGACCGTAATCCCAAGTGTTTGCTAAACCACCGTAAATATCAGATCCGGGAAATACGAATCCGCGGTGTTTTGCTAATGATACAATTGTCTCCATTGATTTTTCTGCCATGAAAAAAACCTCCTGTTCGTTAATGAAAAAAATAAAAGCACCCGTCTCCGGGCACAAAAGCTCTGCCCGGGGACGAGTGCATCAAGACGATGTACCCGCGGTTCCACCCCGCTTGTTTTTAAATAAATAAAAACCTCTTTTATAAAAATAGCTCAGGGGCGCCGTTTCTCAATTCATTGTAGGCTTGCACTATCCCTACTCGCTTATGTTAGAATTGATACTTATTAATCCCTTCATCGCTTACATATTAATATTCAAAACAACAAGTGAGTTGTTCGCTAATATTGTAGCATGGGTTTGTTTTCTTCGCAATATAGAAGGGAATAGTATATAATAATTAAGGATAAAGTATAACATTATTTGAAGCGGGTGAGTCCAATCGAACTCAATAAACGTCAAGATGTAATCTTGCAAATTGTAAAAGAAAATGGCCCTATTACGGGCGAACATATCGCTGAGCGCCTTGGATTAACGCGCGCTACATTGAGACCTGATCTAGCTATACTAACGATGGCTGGATTTTTAGATGCGCGCCCACGTGTCGGCTACTTCTATGCAGGTAAAAAAACAACGGCTGCCTTTACGGAATCAATGCTGAATTTAAAAGTAAAGGATTTTCAGTCGATTCCGGTAGTCGTTCCGGATGATATGACAGTCTATGATGCGATTATCCATATGTTTTCCGAGGATGTCGGAACACTTTTCGTTATTGATAAAGATGAAATATTACAAGGTGTGCTGTCTCGAAAAGATTTACTGCGTTCGAGTATAGGAACACAGGATTTAAATAAAATGCCTGTGCATATAATTATGACGAGAATGCCGAATATTGCCTATTGTGTTAATTCGGATTCATTAATCGTGGCGGCCAAAAAGTTAATAGAACGAGAAATTGATTCCATGCCGGTAGTTGAAGAAACTGAGCGGGGATTGGTCATTACCGGACGGTTAACGAAGACGAATATTACACGTGCGTTTATTTCGTTAGCTGAAACGCATGATTTATAGGTGATCTTATGAAAAAATTGACTATATTTGTAGTATCAGATTCGGTCGGTGAAACTGGAGAAGCGGCTGTGAAAGCGGTAGTCAGCCAGTTTCGGCCAAATTTCGAAAAAGTAAGGATTCGAAAGTTTCCTCATATTGCCAATGTGGATGTGTTGGAGAAAATTGTCCAAATTGCTATCGCAAATGAGGCAACGATTGTCTTTACACTTGTTGAAAAGCAGATGAGACAAGCACTTCAAAAAATCGCAAGTGAATATAAGGTTCATGCAATCGACTTATTGGGATCGATGCTTGACTTGATCGAAACTTCATTTGATGAAATGCCGTTGCAAAAGCCGGGGCTTGTCCATCAATTGGATGATGATTATTTCAAAAAAATTGAAGCGATCGAGTTTGCTGTTAAATATGATGACGGGCAGGATCCGCGCGGTATTTTGCTGGCGGACATTGTTTTAGTCGGTGTATCAAGAACATCTAAAACCCCATTATCGCAATATTTAGCTCATAAACGGTATAAAGTGGCGAATGTGCCGCTCGTTCCGGAAGTGGAACCCCCAGCGGAATTAATGCAAATCGATCCGAAAAAATGTTTTGGATTGGTCATTACACCGGAAAAGCTCAACAATATTCGAAAAGAGCGTTTAATAACATTGGGTTTAACGGAAAATGCATTTTATGCACAACATACTAGAATTGAGCAGGAAATTAGCTATTTTTATAGTATTGTTGATAAAATAGGTTGTCGAACGATAGATGTTACAAATCGTGCTGTCGAAGAAACAGCGCATAAAATTATTGATATGCTAGAGCTTGATTGTAGATAGCAACTATAGCCGCCTCTTCAAAAAGGAAGAGGAGGTTTTTTTGGTGGAATAATATTTAAGATTTTTAAGAAACTAAGTGAACAATACTTTTGTTACAGAATAAGCTTGCATATATCGCTGAATTTCGACATTTTTAGTTATATTCTGATTATTTTTTTGAAATTATATAGCAACAATAGTCTTTTTGTTTTATAATAATAAAATTGTGGTAAAAATAATTATTATAGGGTAATTACAAATTTGTATAAGAAATTTTGTCGTATTTTAGAGGATATTTGTAATTTATCTCGAATACTGTAGATGGTGATAATGTGGCTGGAAAAATACCCGAACATGTGATTGAACAAATTCGCTCGCAGTCCGATATAGTCGATGTCATTAGCGATTATATGCAGTTAACGAAAAGAGGGCGCAACTATTTTGGATTATGTCCATTCCATGGTGAGCAAACACCCTCTTTTTCAGTATCCAGCGATAAACAGATATTTCACTGTTTTGGCTGTGGGGCAGGAGGAAACGCCATTACTTTTGTAATGGATATGGAACATCTGTCGTTTCCGGATGCACTCATTAAACTAAGTCAACGTGCGGGAATCCCGCTTGAAATGGAATTGTCGACTGAGCAATCGATGTCGAATTCGCCCATTTCAAAAAAAGAGCAGCAAATGCGAGAGGCTCATACGTTTGCAGTGGAGTTTTATCATCATATTTTAATGAATACAGAAGATGGCGAACCTGCATTAAATTATTTGCTTGAAAGAGGATTTACACGTGAGCAAATCGAAACACATCAGATAGGATGGGCGTTGCCGAATTGGGACACGCTGTCAATCCTACTGGAGCGCAAAGGATATGATCTTGAAGAAATGGCCGAAAGCGGTCTGATCATTCGTAAAGAAAGTGAAGACAGCTACTTTGACCGTTTCCGAGGACGGATTATGTTTCCGATCCGAGATGAAAATGGAAAAACGATTGCATTTTCAGGCAGGATTTTAAATTCCGATGGCGAAGATGCTAAGTACTTAAATAGTCCTGAAACGCCGATCTTCCATAAAAGTCAAGTACTTTATAATTTGGATAAGGCGCGGGCATCTATCCGTAAATCAAGACAAGTAATTTTAATGGAAGGCTTTATTGATGTTTTAGCAGCAAACCAAGCAGGTATATACAATGCTGTAGCAACGATGGGTACGTCTCTTACGCCCCAGCATATTACAAAGCTCAAACGCTTAGTTCAGCAAATTACGATTTGCTATGATGGTGATAATGCTGGTTTTGAGGCCGCCAAGCGTGCTGCACAAATGCTTCATCAAGAACAGATTAAAGTTGAGGTCGCTGTTTTACCAGATAAACTTGATCCGGACGAATACATTCGTACACACGGACAAGAGGCATTTAAAAATCAAATAATAGAAAAGCCGCACGCTTATATTGCATTTATGATGATGCATGCGAAACGCGGCAAAAATTTTCAATTTGAAAATGACACACTTCAATACATTCAAGAAGTTCTGGAAACATTAAAAAATAATACTTCTCCAACTGAACGTGATTTATACATTCGTCAATTGGCAAATGAAACAAATATTTCCCAAGAGGCGATCAGTACCCAATTAAGAAAAATGGTCGCGGATAATGTAAAAGAGCAGAAACGCGATCAAAAAATGGTGGAAGAACCAACGCCTCTTCTCCAAAGGGAGCGTAAAAAAGATGCAACAGACCGTGCGGAAAGTATACTTTTAGCACATATGTTGCATGATGTAAATATTGTGAATAAAGTTCTCAGAGAGGGAAATAACGAACCTTTCATTCATGAGGAATATTTATCCGTATTTGTTCGTTTAATTGGTTTTTATGAAGAATATGAAATGGCTGATTTCCATCGATTCGTCGAAGTGTTGGATGATCATGATTTAAGAAAAATTGTGATGGATGCTGCGTTACTTGAACGTGACCCTGATAATGGTGAAGCGGAAATAATAGATTGTTTAAAGCAAATCGAAAAACGCCGATTAGAACTAAAGATTGAACAATTAAAGCACGATCAAAAAGAAGCAGAAAAAATGCATGAGCATAGACGAGCACTTGAGATTGCCCAACAAATAATTAACTTAAATAGAAAGATAAAAATGGGCGTTTAACGCGATTTGTTTTTAGAAGGAGGAAGGTTTATGGCGGACAAGTCAAAACATTCAAAAGATACGGTAGTAAACGGGGTTTCATTAGAGCAGGTAAAAAAGCAACTTTTAGCTAAAGCAAAACAGGTTGGCGAAATGTCAATGAAGGAAATCTCTGAAACATTAGCATTTTTTGAACTGGAGAATGAAGAGATTTTCAACTTTGCCGATGAAATCGAAAAAAATGATATAACAGTTGAAGGAAAAGAAGAATTTGAAGAAGAAGCGCTATCTAAGCAAGAATCAAGCGAAGAAGCTTTCGACTTAAATGATTTAAGTGTTCCTCCTGGCGTTAAAATTAATGACCCGGTACGTATGTATTTAAAAGAAATCGGACGTGTGGATTTACTTTCTGCAGACCAGGAAATCCGTTTAGCGGAACGTATCGAACAAGGTGACGAAGAAGCACGTAAACGTCTGGCCGAAGCTAACTTACGTCTTGTAGTTTCGATTGCAAAACGCTATGTAGGCCGTGGAATGCTGTTCCTGGATCTTATTCAGGAAGGAAACATGGGTCTGATCAAAGCGGTTGAAAAATTCGACCACCGTAAAGGGTTCAAGTTCTCGACTTATGCAACTTGGTGGATTCGTCAAGCAATTACACGTGCGATTGCCGACCAGGCACGTACTATCCGTATTCCGGTACACATGGTTGAAACAATCAACAAATTAATCCGTGTACAACGTCAGCTTCTTCAGGATTTAGGTCGTGAACCTTCTCCGGAGGAAATTGGGGAGGAAATGGATTTAACACCTGAAAAAGTTCGTGAAATTCTAAAGATTGCCCAAGAGCCTGTATCATTGGAAACACCAATTGGGGAAGAAGATGATTCGCATTTAGGTGATTTCATTGAAGACTCGGAAGCACAATCTCCTTCTGATCACGCAGCATATGAGTTATTGAAGGAGCAGTTGGAAGACGTGCTGGATACATTAACAGACCGTGAAGAAAACGTATTGCGTTTACGTTTCGGTTTAGATGATGGCCGTACGCGCACTTTGGAAGAAGTAGGTAAAGTGTTTGGCGTTACACGTGAACGTATTCGTCAAATCGAGGCGAAAGCATTACGTAAACTGCGTCATCCATCTCGCTCAAAACGCTTAAAAGATTTCTTAGAATAAGCTAAACAGGGAAAAGATGAAGGAGTATATTACTCTTCATCTTTTTTTGTGTAACTATTGCAGGTAATTACTATTTTCCGAGAATAAGGGTATTGCTTTTTACCGATGTTGTTCATGCAGGAATTATTTACAATATGATAGAGCATATAAAAACAGATTTGGAGCGAAATGATGTCAAATCCTAAAAAACAAATTATTATGAATGAAATTACGTTCTGGAAACAAAATAAAATGTTACCGGAACATTATTGCGACTTTTTGATGACCCTTTATTCGGAAGGAAACCATCAAGAAGAGATTGCAGGGAAATCCAAAAATGCCGTCATAAATGTCGAAAAACGCAGAAACCGCAATGTATCGATGTTTTTCCCGATCATTGCAATGGTTATTTTATTGCTGCTGTTTACGATGCAGTTCGAATGGGTTGTCATTGCAGTTGCCGCGGTATTTGCCGCAGGCTCTCTGATCGGGGCTATCTATTTTGCAAAAAGAAATCATCTAATGGCAGTGATGTTGCAGCTGGCGACCGCTTTATCCATTTTAGGTGTGACATTGAAAGTGAGTACAACGTATTTCGCCGGCAACAATGAAATGCTTTATATCATCCTTATTGTAAACTGTGTCTTTTGGCTGTTAAGCGGCATCATGCTGAAGATCATTTATTTTACGATTTCAGGCATTCTTGGTTTGATTGCCATCATTAGTGCATGGATTTATTTTCTATAGGAAGTTCAAAATCATACATATACCTTATACTATTCTTTGAAGCTATGCGGAAGTTTTGGAACTTCTATGCATAGCTTTTTTGTGTCTGTTTTACAAAATACTCTGCAAAATACATATATTTTCTGTAAAAATACATATTTTTAGATTACAATAGAGTTGAAGTGAAATAGGCTGAGAGGATGAATGGTATGCATTTTGATTTAACAACAGAGCAAGCGATGTTACAAAAGATGATACGTGAGTTTTCGGATGAAGTAGTGGCACCAGGAGCGGTCGAGCGTGATAAAACGAAAGCCTTCCCAGTAGAAATTTTTAAAGAACTTTCCAATATGGGAATTATGGGTCTGCCGTTTCCTGAACAATATGGCGGGGCGGGTGCAGATACAATCAGCTTTGCAATTGTTACAGAAGAGTTGAGCCGTACATGTGCTTCGACAGGAATTACATATTCGGCTCATATTTCATTAGGCGGTGCGCCATTGCATTTATTCGGTTCGGAGGCGCAGAAGGAAAAATACTTAACGCCGATCTGTACGGGTGAATCATTCGGTGCATTCGGTTTAACAGAGCCTAATGCCGGTTCTGATGCAGGTGGTACAGAAACGACCGCTGTGTTGGATAATGGAGAATTTGTCATTAACGGGTCGAAAGTTTTTATTACAAATGCAAGTTATGCCAAACATTTAGCGTTAACAGCAATCACAAATCGGGATGGAAACAAAAAAGAAATTAGCGCGATTATTGTCCCAACTGATGCAAAAGGATTTACGATCAAGTCGGAATACGAAAAGATGGGCTTAAATGCTTCGAATACAACAG
Source organism: Solibacillus isronensis (assembly GCF_023715405.1). NCBI lineage: Bacteria > Bacillati > Bacillota > Bacilli > Caryophanales > Caryophanaceae > Solibacillus > Solibacillus isronensis. The sequence goes on along the minus strand of NZ_JAMBOC010000001.1, from coordinate 1,606,421 downwards.
AATTGATTTTAGAAAATGTCCAGGTGCCGGAAGAAAACTTGCTTGGGGTCCGGGGAAATGGCTTTAAACAGTTTTTAACGACGCTGGATGGCGGCCGGATCGGTATTGCGGCAATGGCTGTCGGAATCGCACAGGGCGCATTAAATAAAGCGGTTCAATATGCAAAAGAACGCAAGCAATTCGGAAAGGCACTGGCGGAGTTTCAGGCAACACAGTTTAAATTGGCTGATATGGAGGTAAAAATACAATTAGCGCGGACATTTGTATATAAAGCGGCATGGCTGAAAGATCAGGGGCGTCCTTTCGGAAAAGAAGCTGCTATCGCAAAATACTATGCTTCCGAGATGGCGATGGAAGTTTGCGATGAAGCAATTCAAATTCATGGCGGCTACGGTTATATGAAAGAATATGAAGTAGAGCGCTTTTTACGTGATGCGAAATTGTTGGAAATCGGTGAAGGAACGTCTGAAGTACAGAAAATGGTAATTGCAAGACATATATTATGATAGAAATTGTAAATTGGTAAAATTGTTACAAAGCTAGTAAAACTTGTTCATTAAGTCTTTCAGTTTTCAATAGAATCAAGTACAATTAATATTGTTTACTAGGCAAAAGTCTAGCATGAAATAGAATATTTAATGAGGGAGGGGAACGCAATGAGAAACAATCCACTTATTCCTTACGTACTTATCATGGCATTCGGTATCGGACTAATTTTCTTCATGTCATTTGAGGGTGCAGCTGATAAAAACAGTGCGGACGGCGAACATTCAGGGGAAACTGCTGAATTAAATGGTGAAGATATTGCTCAAAAGAACTGTATTTCGTGCCACGGTGGTGATTTAACTGGTGGTGGAGGTCCTTCAATCGTTGGATTAGATGCTGAGCATATTAAAGATTACGCATTAAATGGTTCGGAAAACGGCAATATGCCTCCAATTCTTAAAAATGAAGCGGAAGCAGATGCTGTAGCTGAATATATTTCAGGTTTATAATGAATAGCCAAGTGCAGAAATGGAGTGATCCGGTTCTGCACTTTTTTATATTCTGGAAAGAGACGTTTATGTAAAAGTTCTATATAATAGGGGTAGTTTGTGATATAGAAAAGAGGATATATAAATATGAACGCACAAAAACTTTCAAAACGACTTGAAACGGTCGCTTCATTTGTTCCGACAGGAGCCATTGTAGCGGATATCGGAAGTGACCATGCCTATTTACCATGTTATTTAGTGCATAAAGGAATTGCTGCGCGTGCAGTAGCAGGAGAGGTTGTAAAAGGACCTTATGAATCAGCCGTAAAACAAGTTCGCACTGAAGGCTTAACAGATAAAATTACAGTACGCATGGCAGATGGGCTGGCTGCTGTTGAAGAAGCGGATGAAATTACAGCTGTTACAATTGCAGGGATGGGCGGACCACTAATTGTGTCCATATTAGAAAAACATCCACAAGCTTTAAAAACGGTAACACGTTTAATTTTACAGCCGAATATTCATGCAAAAGCGATCCGTGAATGGGCAATGGCAAATGGCTGGGCAATCCAGGATGAGGTCATTTTAGAAGAGGACGGAAAAATTTACGAAGTCCTTGTATTACAGCGCGGGGAAATGAAATTAAACGAAGCGCAAACATTGCTTGGGCCAAAGCTCATGGAAACGAAAGTACCTGTTTTCATTGAAAAATGGTCACGTGAAATCGCAAATTGGCAGCGTGTTCAACAAGCGATTTCAGAAGCGGAAAAAACACCTGAAAATCAGGAAAAGTATGAACAACTTACACATTACATTAAAATGGTACAGGAGGCGATTGCGTGAAATCCGTAAATGGCAACGAGATTATCCAACTATTTGAATCATGGTCACCTAAAAAATATGCCTGCATGCCGAATGACCCGATCGGATTGGCCATTGGTACATTAAATAAACCGATTTCAAAAGTACTTGTAACACTGGACGTGACAAATGAAGTCGTTGATGAGGCGATCGACAACGGCTGTGAGCTTATTATTGCACATCATCCGCCGATTTTCATGAAGCTCTCGAACTTGCGTACAGATAATCCGAAAGGGGCACTGTATGAAAAGTGCCTGAAAAATGATATTGCAGTCTATGCAGCGCATACGAATCTTGACGTAGCACCGGGCGGAGTCAATGATTTACTGGCAGATGCACTAAAACTGGAAGATCGTAAAATTCTGGAGGTTACCTTCGAAGAAAAAATGATGAAGCTAGCCGTATTCGTTCCTGTCGATGATGCAGATGCTTTGCGTGAAGTACTGGCTAAAGCCGGAGCAGGTCGTTTAGGCCACTATGAGGCGTGCAGCTATACATTGCAAGGTAAAGGCCGTTTCCGTGCTACAGAAGGAGCAGACCCGGCTGTAGGGGAAATCGGTGAGCTTCACATCGAGGAAGAGGAAAAGGTGGAAGTCGTGTTCCCGAGATCGATGAAAAATAAAATATTAAAAGCTATGCTAAACAACCACCCGTACGAAGAGCCTGCATATGATCTGTTTACGATGGATGTTGACACGAATGAACAAGGACTTGGCCGAATCGGTAAGTTAAAACAACCGATGACATTACGGGAATTTGCTGAATTTGTGAAAGTGCAGCTGGACGTGCCTTGTCTGCGCGCAGTTGGACCTTTGGATCGTATTGTCCAGAAGGTTGCAGTTGTCGGAGGAGACGGCAATAAATATATTCGCACTGCAAAATATGCAGGGGCGGATGTATTTGTAACAGGAGATATCGGCTTCCATATGGCACAGGATGCAGAAGTGGATGGATTGAGCATTATTGATCCGGGTCACCATGTCGAAAAGGTCATGATTAAAGGTGTGGCAGAAAAAATGGCTTCTTTATGTGAGGATCAAAAATTACCTGTTGAATTTATTCAGTCAAAAATCAATACAGAGCCGTTCCAGTTTATTTAATGTGAAAATCAAAAAGCCCATTTTTCTCGAGTGTTAGAAAAATGGGCTTTTACTTAAGAGTTTTCGCCTTATTATTGAAATTTCTAGTTACGTACAGGAATCGCCTTTGCAGCCATTTCCTCGTCAAAGTCATTTTCGGATTTTGCCACTACGACACATGCTACACCATTACCAATAATGTTTGTTACTGCACGAGCTTCAGACATGAAGCGGTCAACGCCGATTAATAATGCAATTCCTTCAAGTGGTACCATCGGGAATGCAGCTAATGTTGCAGCTAATGTAATGAATCCCGAACCCGTTACACCGGCAGCCCCTTTTGAAGTAATCATTAATACCCCAAGAAGTGTGATAATTTCTAACCAAGATAAATCAACACCATATGCTTGTGCGATGAATAATGCTGCCATCGATAAGTAAATAGATGTTCCGTCCAAGTTAAAGGAATACCCGGTAGGTACTACTAAACCTACTACTTGCTTCCCGCAACCGTAGTTTTCTAACTTTCGCATCATAGCTGGTAAAGCCGATTCAGAAGAAGATGTACCGATTACGATAAAAATTTCTTCTTTAATATAGGCAATGAAGCGGAAAATGTTGAAGTTAAAGTATTTCGCAATTAAGCCTAGCACGACTATAACAAACAGGAACATTGTAATATATACTGCGGCCATTAAAAGACCAAGGGATTTTAAAGAACCTAAACCGAAATTACCAATTGTGTAAGCCATTGCACCGAACGCACCGATAGGAGAGAATTTCATTACAATCCCAACGATTTTGAAGAAAATTTCAGATACTTGTTCAAAAAATGTTATTACAGGACGTGTTTTTTCGCCTAAAGATGCTACAGCAATACCGAATAGTACAGCAGCAAATAAAGTTGGAAGTAAAGCACCCTCAGCTAATGCACCGACAAAATTTTCAGGAATAATATCGTAAATGAATCCGCTCAAACCAGCTTCACTATTTTCTTCAGCAGCAGTTGTATATTTCGAAATATCCGTTTCGCCCGCTTTAGATGTATCGATTCCAGCCCCTGCATTTATGACAACAGCTACCATAATACCAAGTGCAAGAGCGATTGTTGATACAATTTCGAAGTAAAGTAATGCTTTACCACCGATTTTACCAACCTTTTTCATATCACCCATGCCACCAATACCAATAACAACCGTTAAGAAGATAATTGGAGCGATTAACATTTTAATTAATTTAATAAATAAGTCAGCTAAAATTTTAAGGCTTGCGCCGAATTCTGGCCAAAATGCACCGACGATAACGCCAAGAATGATGGCGATAATTACTTGGACTGTTAGATTTTTTAGTAATTTCAATTTCGCTTCCCCCTCTGATTTATCTATGATAACGTTTACATTTGCAATAATAACGTAGGATTATTCGGAATATTTATTTTGTTGATAAAAAACATATCGTTCATTTTGGTCAATTTTTACTGCAATGATCTGAAATATTGATATAGCAAGGGTTTGCTTTGTTATAATACTGTTATAAGACTTGAAGTTTTTGTACTATAACAAAAAGAAAAACTACTTATTTTCATAAGTAGTCGAATATTGTTTATTTTGTTCAATTGTTTATATCCTGAATTTCTTCACGAAGCTGTGTCAGGAAATCTTTATTACTTATTTTTTCATAGGAGCTATAAATAGGCTGTAATGCTTCCATCCATTGTTTACGTTGCTGTTCTGAAATAGTATAAAACTGAATATTCTCGTCTGCTTTTAGCTGCTGGTAGTTTTCTGCATTTAATGCGACTGCCTGATCATGTTGCCAGCGCTGCATTTCATCAAGTGAATCTTGAATTATTTTTTGCTGGTCGTCAGTAAGCAATTTCCAAAAATCGGCGTTCATCATTACACTGTAAGCAAGTATGCCGTGATTCGATAAGGTAATATTCGGTTGCATTGAATAATAGCCCTTTGAATATAAATTTGAAAGTGTATTTTCTTGGGCAATGATTTCGTTATTTTGAATCGCGATGTATAAATCATTGAAAGTTTTTAAAATCGGCTTTGCTTTTAATAATAAAAACTGTTCTTTTAGTATATCACTTGGCATGATACGGATTTTGAGATCTTTAAACTGATCAACCTCAAGGAGTGGTTTTGTATTGGAAGCCATCTGTTTAAAGCCGTTATGCCAGAATGTCAAACCATGTACATTAATGCTGTCTAGCTCTTGCAGTAAGGAATCACTAAGATCGCCATGCAGTATTTCATATACTTGTTCGTCATTTTCAAAAATAAATGGCAGGTCAAGAACTTGCCATGTTGGAAGTGCTTCCGTGATTTTTGAAATCGTAGGTGCAATCATTTGAATATCACCTTTTTGTAAGGCGGCTAATTCGTTTTCATCATTGTATAAAATACCGTTAGGATAAGTTTGCACAATGATTTCGCCATCCGATTTTTCTTTAACTAGTTCAGCAAACTTATTAACCGCAAGCCCTTTTGGTGTATTTTCAGCTACAACGTGACTAAAGTTAATTACAATTTGGTCATTAAGCCCAACTTGCTCATCGTCGTAAGGTAAATCGTTTGAATTCCACACGTCGAAACGGTAGGAGATCGTAATGATTAACAATAAAGCTGCAACGATAGCGGTTATGATATAAAGGCGCAATAGGATTCCCTCATTTACATTGGAATTTTTTGAATGTTGTAGAAAATCTCCACATACTTCGAAGTTTGTTATATTATATAGCAAAAAAGGAGGCACAAAATGAAAATGAAACAATTATCAATGAACGGAAAAATTGTGCTGCTTACCTTTTTCATTATTGCATTCTCCTTTTTCGTAGCAGGAATATTATTGTTAAGCAATCTAACACGGGAACATGAAGAAACGGTAGGTAGCCGTGCTATGCTGATTGCCCGGACCATTTCCGATTTGCCGGAAATTCAAAAGCAGCTTGAAGAGCAGGATTTACAATTGGCACAAACGATGATTACCCAAATTGTTCACGATATCAAAATTATTAATAAAGCGGAATATATTGTTGTCATGAATATGGATCGTATTAAATTATCGCATCCATCTCCGAACCAACTAGGTAAAAAAAGTAACTCATCGGATATGCATGCTGCATTTAATGAAAATTATTATATTTCAAAAGCAATTGGAGAACAAGGCAAGACAATTCGGGCATTTGTACCAATTTTAAACGAGCAAAAAAAACAAGTAGGGGTTGTCGTTGTAGGATTTGCATTGCCAACATTTTGGAATATTCTTGCTGAAAATACAAATGAAATTATTTTGGCAGTTCTATTGTCTTTCCTTTTTAGTATTTGGGGTGCACATTTATTAGGGCGGCATATAAAACGTCAAATGTTCGGGCTGGAACCAATTGAAATTGCAAAAGTGTATGTCGAGCGGACTGAAACGTTTAATGCAATGCATGAAGGAATTATTGCAGTAGATAACAATATGGTGATTACGATTTTCAATCAAAAGGCAGGCCGTATTTTAGGTGTGGGTGGTAATCCTGAAAAATATATTGGAAAAAATATTTTTGATGTACTGCCTGACACAAGGTTACCTGAAATTGTCGAGAGTGGGCTTGCTGTATATAACCAAGAAATTTACGTAAACAATCATAGTATTTTAAGTAATCGTATCCCGATTTTTGTAAAAGGGAAAACAGTCGGGGCGGTAGCAGTTTTTAAGGATTTAACAGAATTTAAACAACTTGCCGAAGAATTAACAGGCGTCAAAGCATTTGTACAAGCTTTACGTATTCAAACGCATGAGTATAAAAATAAGCTACATACAATCGCAGGACTTTTGCAGCTTGGTCATAATAAGCAGGCGCTTGATTACTTATCTCAAGTGAAAATGCAACATGATCAAGTGACGAAGTTTCTGAATGAGCGTATTTATAATGAAAATATTTCAGGTCTATTGCTTAGTAAAATAAGTCGAGGAAATGAACTAGGAATTGAAGTGACGATTGATGAGGAGAGCCAGCTGACAAGGTTTCCGGAATTATTGGACCATCATGATTTTGTATTGTTATTCGGTAATTTAATCGAGAATGCTTTTGATGCGCTTACGGTGGTAGAACGAAATCATAAAGAAGTAGTAATTTCCATTGATGATAACGATGGTATACTGGCAATTATGGTTACAGATAATGGTATCGGAATTTCAGAAGAAAATTTAGAACAGATTTTCGAAAGTGGATTTTCAACAAAGAATAATGAAAACAGGGGCATTGGTTTATATTTGGTTAATGAAATTGTGAAAAAAGGGAATGGCGCAATTGAAATATCGAGTGAAGTAAATACAGGCACTACATTCATCCTGACATTCGAGTATTAAGAAAGGGGCTTACTAGTGAAGACCATTCAAGTATTATTAGTAGAAGATGATCCAATGGTGCGTGAAGTAAATCGGCAATTTATCGAACGGGTGGAAGGATTTAAAGTCATCGATATGGCATCAAACGGTATTAAAGGAATCGAAAAAATATTAGAGCTATTGCCGGATTTAGTTGTAATGGATATATTTATGCCGGAGCAAGATGGAATTGAAACATTGCGCCAAATTCGTCAGAAAAATATAAATGTGGATTGTATTTCGGTAACAGCGGCAAATGATGTTCAAACAATTCAGCAAATATTGCACTTAGGTGTTTTTGATTACATTATGAAGCCATTTACATTTGAAAGGATCGAGCAAACGTTAATTCATTATCGTCAATTTAAAGAGAAAATGCATGCAGCAGGCGATGTGACTCAAGCAGAGTTAGATGAAATAATCGGTCAAATGAAGGTCCAAAAGGAAGGGCAAAATCCACCCCACATGATAGCTCAAGAGCTTCCTAAAGGCTTTAACCGTGCCACAATGGATAAAGTATTGGTTTTTCTAAAACAGTCTTCAGGTGGTGCCTCAGCAGATGATGTTGCAACAGGCATCGGTGTAGCTCGTGTAACTGCGCGGCGCTATTTAGATTTTATGGAGAAAAATCATCTAATTCAGGTAGATATCCAATATGGCAGTGTTGGGAGACCGATCAATCAATATTTTATTAAGGAATAGGTAAGCCCGGAATTTATTAAAAAATCATCATTCCCCTAGTGGAAATGATGATTTTTTTACGATTAGTAAGGCATAATTTTTTCAACAGGTTTTGGTGCTTTAATTTTCGGTAAAATTTTATCCAATGTTACGGAACGTACGATTTCATGTGTTGCTGGATCGTTTTTATCAAACTTTTCTAGGAATGCAATGACTTCCTTAACGATAGGTGTCGGTGTTGAAGCACCTGCAGTTACTGCTACAGTTTCAACGTTTTCAAGCCATTCAATTTGCAGCTCTGAAATATCCGAGATGCGGTAAGATGGTGTTCCGGCAATTTCTACCGATACTTGTGTTAAACGGTTCGAGTTGTTCGATTTTGGATCGCCAACAACGATTAATAAGTCGGAAGCACCGGCCTGTTCAGCAACTGCTTCTTGACGAACCTGTGTCGCAAGGCAAATTTCTTTATGCACTTCGACATGCGGGAATTTTTCTTTTAAACTATCCATCAGGAAGGCAACATCCCATTGGCTCATCGTCGTTTGGTTTGTTACGAGAATTTTTTCGTTTTCAAAAGACAGATTATCAATATCTTTCATCGATTGAACTAAGTGAACGTGATCTGGTGCAACACCGATAGCGCCTTCTGGTTCAGGATGTCCCTTTTTGCCGATATAAATAATATCGTAGCCTTCTGCTGTTTTTTCGCGGATTAAGTCATGTGTCACCGTAACGTCCGGGCATGTCGCGTCAATTGATACGAGTCCTTTACGTTTTGCGATTTCACGAATTTCAGGTGATACACCGTGTGCTGTGAAAATCACTGTGCCTTGCTCTACCTGTTCGATTATTTCTTTGCGGTTTTCGCCATCAAGCGTAATGATGCCATCTTGTTCAAAAGCATCTGTAACATGTTTATTGTGTACAATCATACCTAAAATGTAGATTGGTCTTGGTAATGTCGGATCAAGTGCGGCATTGCGTGCAATGACCATAGCGTCTACTACCCCATAGCAGTATCCACGCGGATTAATTTTTACAACTTTCATTTATACGTAACTCCTTTCAAAGCCCTGTAATTTCATTATATAGGACGTGTATGCTTTATTCAAAGTTCGCTTACTGAAATCTCTAGTAAATTCGACGGAAATGGCGCAATATATCGAAATGATAGCCCAAGTACAGAATTTTGCGAACGTTTGCTATAATAGCAGAAATAAATAAAACGTAAAGTGGGGAAATGGGATGGCGTTTTCTTTTTTTAAGAGGAATAAAACGGTAGCGTTAAAAAATCAGGTGGAGTTTTGCATGACAAATTTATCGCTCGGTGCAGCGGATGTGTATGATGTGCTGTTAGAGCGCGAAGATATAGAAATAACGGAATCCGGCTGTACTTCAAACTGTGAAATTTGCGAATGTCATTTGTTTGCGATTGTAAATGGTGAACTTATTAAAGCGGAAAATACCGATAAACTATTAAAATATGTTGAAAATGAACTTGAAGAAAATTCTGTCTTGTTTTAAAAAGTCTTTCCGGGGAAAAACATTACATGTGTTGAAAAATAGTTTTACGTGAACGGGATAATTGAAAACTTTTCACTTAAACTTTATAACAAAATTTCAATAGAGGAGTGTTTTTTCCATGACAAACGTTGAAAATAAACAAGTTGGTGGTACACCCGCACAAACTCAGCCATCACAACCGGGAATCGAAAGTAAGATGAATCCATTACCAACACAGCCTTATGAATATACGGGAAGCGATAAGTTAAAAGGAAAAGTAGCAATTATTACAGGCGGTGATTCAGGAATTGGCCGAGCCGTTGCCATTGCCTACGCAAAAGAAGGGGCAAATCTTGTCATAAACTATTTGGAAAAAGAGCAATCCGATGCAGAAGAAACGAAACAATTGGTTGAAAAAGAGGGCGTTCAGGCAGTTCTAGTTGAAGGAGATATCGGTGACTATGAAACAAGTAAAAAACTTGTAAAGACAGCACTTGACCATTTCCAGCAAATTAATATTGTCGTTAATAATGCTGCGGTACAATATCCTGTCGATTCATTTTTAGATATTACGGTCGAACAATGGGACAAAACATTCCGTACAAATATGGATGGTATTTTTTATTTATGTAAGGAAGCCGTTCCGCATTTGGGACAAGGAGATTCCATTATATGTACAACATCTGTCAATGCCTACCGCGGCCATTCGATTTTAATTGATTATACATCAACGAAAGGTGCGATTGTAGGCTTTGTCAGAAGTTTAGCGCAAAACATAGCCGATCAAGGGATTCGCGTAAATATGGTCGCACCAGGACCGATTTGGACACCGTTGATTCCTTCTACATTTGATGCAGAGCAAGTAGCAGAATTCGGTACAGAAACGCCATTAAAACGCCCAGGTCAGCCAAGTGAGCTTGCTGGGGCATATGTGCTGTTGGCATCCCAAGACGGAACATATATTACCGGCCAATGCATCCATGTGAATGGCGGCAGCATTATGTCTTCATAAAAGAGAGTTAAAGATTGGATTGATCGGTAAAGCATACATGGTCAACAAATAGAAAGCTACTCCATTATGCATAAGAGAGGACTCGTATTAGAAATGACGAATCTGCACTCATTTGCTTGGGGTAGCTTTTTCTGGTGTTATTCAAAAGGAGGCTGAAATATTTTTGGTAATGAAGGTTTTGTTGTAATTTTCTCCTGAACTGGCTCTTCTTCTCGACGATTGCCTCGCGGATTTCCTCTTTCTCTCATTCTATCTCTCTCTCTTGGTCGTTCCTGCGGCATTGAAACAGTAGAAGACTCCAGTGGGTCCGATGTATCCTTAAATCCTTTATATAAACGCCATAAAGCGGGCAGATTTTTAAACATTGGAGCTGCCTGCTGAAAATAAGGTGTGAACTTTTGGGCATTATTAAATAAAGAGTTTGCTCCTGATAAAAATCCCTCGAGCTTCGGTACACCTGCTGCACCTTGCACGGGTGCTTGAGGCGGAATCGGCATTTGGTCCATAAACTGACCAGCTCCAGGAATAGAACCTATTCCGGGAATCGGACCTCCCCCTGGACTTGGGCCTCGCATCATGTATGGTGCATACATTGGAAAACGTGGTGCAACCGGCATTTGATTCATCATTCCTTGAGGTGGAAAGTAATAAGGTGGGCGCATATTAAACTCCTTTCTAAAAATCGACATGATATTTCAATTTTCTTTCATAAATTCGTCCCAACTGTTTGACGTTGAAACTATTTACCGTTATGATATGCAGATGGTCACTTAAATGTACGAATTATGGTACAATAGGAAAGATGTAAGGAGGTACGTGAATGTCAAAATATACTGATTATCAATTCAAGCCATTTTTGCAGGACGCCATTGCAAAGCTTGGATTTACAGAGCCGACACCCATTCAAAAAGAAATGATTCCACTCGTATTAAAAGGTAAGAGTGCAATCGGACAAGCTCATACAGGTACAGGAAAAACACATAGTTTTTTATTGCCAATCGTAGAGCGTATCGTAGAAGAAAAACAAGAAGTACAGGCGGTTATTACATCGCCGACACGTGAACTGGCACAACAAATTTTTGATGCGTTAAACCAGCTTGTTGAAGGAACGGAAATTTCAACAAAATTATTTATCGGTGGTACGGACAAACAACGTACAATCGACCGTTTAAAAACACAGCCGCAAATCGTTGTAGGTACACCTGGTCGTATTAAAGATTTGGTTAAAGAAAATGCATTGCTCGTTCACACTGCGCCGATTTTAGTTGTCGATGAAGCAGATCTGGCATTTGACATGGGCTTCATTGAGGATATTGACGGCTTTGCGTCGCATATGCCTGAAAAGCTTGAAATGTTCGTTTTCTCAGCGACAATTCCGGAAAAATTAAAACCATTCTTAAAGAAATACATGGATTCACCAGTCCATATTCATATGAATGACAAACGCCCGGTAGCGGAAGGTATTGATTTTGTATTAGTACCTGTTCGTTCGAAAGCACGCAATACGCGTTTACTTGAAGTGATTAAGGGAATCAATCCATTCCTTGCTGTTATTTTCTGTAACACACGTAAAAATGCAGAAGCTGTAGCAGGATTTTTAGCAGAACAAGGTATCCGTGCAGGACAAATCCACGGTGATTTAAGTCCTCGTGACCGTAAAAAAATGATGAAGCAAGTACGTGATCTTGAGTTCCAATATATCGTAGCAACAGATTTAGCTGCGCGTGGTATTGATATTCAAGGAATTTCGCATGTCATCAACTACGAAATCCCGGAAGATCTTGAGTTCTTCATTCACCGTGTTGGACGTACAGCACGTGCCGGCTCAAAAGGAACAGCGATTACGTTATACCAGCCGGAAGATGAGGATGCAGTTGTACGCATCGAAAAAATGGGAATCCCATTTGTACAAAAAGATATTAAAAATGGCGAATGGTCTGAGTTAAAAGACCGTCACCAACGTGCAAACCGTAAAGGTGAGCGTAAAGAAGATGAGATCGATGCTAAAGCCAAAGCCCTAGTACGTAAGCCGAAGAAAGTTAAACCAGGCTATAAACGTAATATGAAGTGGGAAATGGAAAAAGTGAAAAAACGCGAACGCCGTATTAAAGCGCGCCGCAACAATAGATAATTTTGCAAGGGGCTGCTTAGAAAGATATTTCTACGCAGCCTGTTTGTTTGTTAAATGGAGGAAAGTAGAATGTTATTAGGTTCACATGTTTCAATGAGCGGAAAAAAAATGCTGCTAGGTGCCAGTGAAGAAGCTTTAAGCTATGGTGCCAATACTTTTATGATCTATACAGGCGCACCTCAAAATACGCGCAGAAAGCCGATTGAAGAGCTGAATATTATGAAGGGCCTGCTCCATATGAAAGAAAACGGCCTGTCGAACATTGTTGTTCATGCACCTTATATTATTAATTTAGGGAATACGACAAAGCCGGAAACCTTTGAGCTTGGCGTAAACTTTTTGCAGGAAGAAATTAAACGTACCGCTGCATTGGAAGCAACTCAAATCGTGCTGCATCCGGGTGCCCATGTCGGTGCAGGCGTTGATGCGGGTATTGAACGTATTGTAGAAGGTTTAAATGAAGTGCTGACACAGGACTACCCTGTACAGATTGCACTCGAAACAATGGCAGGCAAAGGCACTGAAATCGGTCGTACATTTGAAGAGTTGGCACGTATTATCGATGGTGTAACAAACAATGAGCGCCTGTCGATTTGTATGGACACTTGTCATATCCATGATGCCGGCTACGATATTGTCAATGACTTTGACGGTGTGTTAAATGATTTCGACAAAATTATCGGGTTGGACCGTTTAAAAGTACTGCACGTCAATGATTCGAAAAATGTGTGCGGCGCTGCGAAAGACCGTCATGAAAATATCGGTTTTGGTGAAATCGGTTTTGATGCGATGCACTATATTGTCCATCATCCACAGTTAATGCATTTACCGAAAATATTGGAAACACCATTTGTCGGTCCGGATGCTAAAAACAAAAAAGCGCCATATTCACACGAAATTGCGATGCTTCGTAATAGTGAATTCCAACCAGCATTAATTGATGCAATGCGCGAATAATAAGAATAAGAAAAACATACTTGGCACAAATTTGATGCAAAGTATGTTTTTTTGCGTTTTTTATGACATAATTTGTTATAATGAGTTAACTGTAAATTAGCAATATTCAAAAGGAGGAACCAGTTAATGAAAAAAATATTTCAGCTCGTCATTTTATTAGCATTATTCTTTTCATTGCCTATCCAAAGTTTCGCATCGGTCAATGGTGCGGTTACAACGCATTTAGGGAAAAGTAATGCAGCGGTGACGATACGTGACGCGGAGAGCGGGAAAATCGTTTACTCGCAAAACGGGGACAAGCTGATGCGACCAGCTTCGAATATGAAGTTAGTGTCAGGTGCTGCCGCATTGTCGATTTTAGGAGAGGACTATCGTTTTAAAACGAATTTTTATATCGACGGCATTATTGTCAACGATACGTTAAATGGAAATGTATACATAAAGGGCAGTGGCGATCCGACATTGAAAAAAGATGATTTTTTGGAGTTTGCCAAAGTATTGAAGCGCAATGGTATACGTACAATCAATGGTCACTTAATCGGTGATGATACCGCATTTTCCGGAAGTACATTACCACCGGGTGTTCTAAAGTCGGATGAGACGTATTACTTCGGTGCACGTACTTCTGCAATCACAATGTCACAAAACAATGACTTTGATGCGAGTACAGTTATCATTACTGCAAATCCTGGTAAAGTTGGGGCTAAACCGAGCTATTCGATTGAACCGAATTTAAGCGGTATGGTCATTTCCAATCAAGCAAAAACAGTAAGTAAAGGAAATCGCAATACGATATCAATCAAACGTGCCTACAACACGAACCGCATTATTATTTCCGGAAACCTTCCACAAGGGAGCAGCAAAAAGGAATGGGTAACATTGCAGGACCCGTCGAAAAATACAATGCAGGCAATTAAACAGACGCTGCAAGGAACAGGTTTAAAGTTTGTGAAGAGTTCGAAAGTAGAATTAGGGAAAGTTCCCCAAAAGGCAACATTGCTCCATACAAATGAATCACGTACGTTAGCAGCCATTTTCCCGGCATTTATGAAGCTGAGCAATAACAGTATTGCCGATATTCTTGTAAAAACAATGGGCAAGCAGCAACTAGGGGAAGGCAGTACAAATAAAGGTGTCACTTTACTGAAGAAATACAGTGCATCAATGAATATTCCAGTGAATAACTGGCGTTTTGCAGATGGTTCGGGACTATCCAATTCTAACCGTGTAACATCAAACGGTCTTTCACAGCTTCTTTACAAAGTTCAAAAAGAACCGTATTTCGGTACATTTTTTGATTCGTTGCCAGTCGCCGGCAATAAAGATCGCATGATTGGCGGAACACTAAAAAGCCGTTTAACAAGCAGTGCGTTGCAAAATAGAATTTATGCGAAAACGGGCTATATCCCGAATGTATATACTTTATCGGGATATATGAAAGGCCAAAGCGGAAAACAATATATTTTCTCGATTTTACTGGAAAACAAATCGAATGGCACAGTATATATTGACCGTACTATGGCAGCGCTTGTAAAGAACTTATAGAGGGGCAAAACAGATGGAGAAATTACTATTAACAGGATTTGAACCGTTTTTATCAAATCCGATTAACCCTACAATGGAAGTCGTGCAGGCACTGAACGGAAAATCTATCGGCCAGTTTGAAATTGTTGGCCATGTATTATCTGTGGACTTTGCAAAAGCACCGGAACAGTTTATGGCACTGGTCGAAGAAGTAAAACCGACGATAATCGTTTCATTAGGATTAGCTGCAGGCATTACGAAAATTTCTCCGGAACGGGTTGCATTGAATGTAAAAGACGGGGAAAAAGACAATGCGGGAAATAGATTTGAAGATGCACCGATTAAAGAAGATGGGGACGTTGCGTATTTGTCGACATTGCCGATTCGCAAAATTGTCAACCGCTTAAATTCTGCAGGTTATCCGACAGCCATATCGAATTCAGCCGGAACGTATTTATGCAATAATATTATGTATGAAGGCTTGTACTATGCTGCTAAGAATGAAGCGATACGAGCAACAGGATTTATCCACATCCCTGCATCGTTTGAGCTGGCGATTAAGCATGGCCGAATTCCAGGCTGGTCAATGCGTGATTTGACGGCTGCCATTGAACTGGCACTCGAAGTATGTGTTGAAAACGTGGAGCTGGCAGATAAAGTGCTTTAAGTTAAATTCATTATCAAATAGTAAGAAAAGCAACAGTACAACTGTTGCTTTTCTTTTTCATATTATATAAATTTTTACAATCCGACTAGCTTCATCAATTTTTTATAGCGTTTATCCCCAAGCAGCTTATGAATTTTTTGTAAAACCTCTTTTGGAACGCCGGTAAGAGCCCAGCTTATATTGGCATGCTTCAAAATTTTTTGCAGCTTCTGAACTTCTTCAATGCTCAATTCAAGCCCCTGTTGTTTTGCAAAATCCTGCAGCTGGCTGTCATTCATTCCTTTTAAGTTATCAAACCATTGTAGCATTTGAATTGTCTTCATCCTTTCAAGTTTATTCCCTTTACATGAACAAAAATCTGCATTATACTAACATGATGTAAATCGTAATGATTTTGAATTAGAAAGAAGCGAACGAAATGAAAAAACCATTGATTGAATTGAAGGATGTTTCCTTTCAATATGAATACACACAAGCATTGAAAAATATTTCGCTACGTGTCAATGAAGGCGACTTTTTGGCGTTAATCGGTCAAAACGGTTCCGGAAAATCGACACTATTGAAATTAATTTTAGGACTGTTAAAGCCCATGTCAGGGGAAATTAAATTATTTGGCGAACAAGCAAACCATTTTAAACACCGCGAATGGATTGGCTATGTTTCGCAGAAATCCAATGCCTTTAACTCGGGGTTTCCTGCAACCGTCGAAGAAGTCGTGAAAAGCGGTTTATCGCAAAAGGTCGGGCTCTTTAAACGCTATCCAAAAGATGCGGACTTTCTAGTGAAAGGTGCTCTAAAAGATGTCGGCATGGAGAAATTTCTAAAACGGAATATTGGTCAGCTTTCCGGAGGGCAGCAGCAGCGTGTGTTCATCGCACGTGCATTAGTGTCCGATCCGAAGCTCCTTATTTTGGATGAACCGACAGTCGGAATTGACCGCGAAAATGTGCAGGCATTCTATGATATGCTCGCACATTTAAATAAGCATCACAATATGACAATGATTTTAGTTACACACGATGTGGACACGGTTTCGGATCGTGTCAGTCATGTCGCATGCTTAAATCAGTCGATCCATTTTCACGGATACAAAAATGATTTTGATACGATTTCGGAAGAACAGATTGCTAGCTGGAACGGCCACTCTGTTCGAAAGATTCATTAAGAGGAGCAGGCCGTTATGATTGAAGCTATATTAAACTATGAATTTTTACAAAACGCCTTTTTCTCAGGGCTAGTTATTGGAGTAATCGCACCACTATTAGGTGTATTTATCGTAGTAAGACGTTTATCGCTTATTGCAGATGCACTGTCGCATGTCACTTTGGCGGGGCTTGCAGGGAGCCTGTATTTGAGCCAATCGTTTGCAGCGCTGGCATTACTGAACCCGATTTATCTAGGGATTGTCGCATCTGTAAGTGGTTCGATTTTAATTGAACGATTACGTAGACTATATAAACATTATGAAGAACTTGCGATTCCGATTATTATGTCGGGTGGAATCGGTGTGAGTGCCATTTTTATTTCACTTGCAAGCGGATTTAATGCGGATTTAATGAGTTATTTATTCGGCTCTGTATCTGCTGTATCACGCCAGGATTTATATGTTGTACTGGCAATTGCAGTCGTAGTTGTATTATTTTTAATACTATTTTTTAAAGAACTTTTCGTATTGTCGTTTGATGAAGAATATGCGAAAGCGAGCGGTTTACCCGCGAAATGGATTCATCTAATCTTTATGGTTGTTGTCGCACTCGTAATCGCAGCAAGTATGCGTATTGTCGGAATTTTGCTTGTTTCAAGCTTAATGACATTACCGGTAGCAGCAGCGATGCGATTAGCTCGCGGCTTTAAAGAAGCAATCATTTTAGCGATTGTATTTGGAGAGCTGGCCGTAGTAATTGGACTCGTTTCTGCCTTTTACTTAAACTTGGCACCAGGTGGAACAATTGTTGTCACATCCATTTTAATCTTGCTGTCAGTAATTTTAATAAAAAAACTTGTGTTGAAATTAACTATTAAATCGGAAGGGGAAAAAGTACTGTGAATGCAGCGCGCGCGTGGGAAATATTAAAGGAAAATGGCTATAAAAAGACGGATAAACGAGAGTTGATTTTGGGTATGTTTGCAGCTACAGAAAAATATTTGACTGCCCGTGATTTGTTATCGGTATTGAAAAAAGATTTCCCTGGGATGAGTTTCGATACAATTTACCGTAACTTGGCTACTTTTGTGGAGCTTGATATTTTAGAAGAAACAGAATTAAACGGTGAGCGTAATTTCCGTATGCATTGTGAGTCGGATCACCATCACCACCATTTTATTTGCCGTGATTGCGGGAAAGTAAAAGAACTGTCTGTTTGCCCGATGGAAATGCTCGGTGAAAAACTGCCGGGTTATGCTGTGGAGGCCCATAAATTTGAGATTTACGGGAAATGTCCGGAATGTTTGTAGGTAGCTGTAGTAAATATTTATTTGCATAATTTTTTTTATATGCTAAAGTGATTAAGACAAATTGAATAAATTTGCAGGAAAAAGATGCATTATGCATAAATGGGAATTCGGTGCAAATCCGAAGCTATATCCGTAACTGTAAGCGTTGATGAAAATAAGTGTGAGACCACTGCTAATATAGCGGGAAGGTACTTATGAGTAAAGTGAAACGCAGAGCCAGGAGACCAATCTTTTTCTTATCGTAACATCCCTCTTCGGAATTAAAGAGAATGTACGGCAGTCACTGATTGAATAAGCAACATTTTGCATTCTTGTTTGATTTTTGAAGCCATCCATTTTCTCATGGGTGGCTTTTTTTTCGTACACTCAATATTTTCGGTGAGGCATTACATGAAGTGAGGAGAATTTTATGAAAAAGGATATCCGTTTTTCCTGCTATCCGTTTATGCGGGAAAAATCAAGCTGTGTCGATTATGAAATTCGCACCGATTCTTTAACAACGCGCATCGGTACAGTTTTTCCAACGTTAGTCGATGATGCATCCGGTCAAGTCGTTTTGGAGGACTTGAGGGTGATTCAACCGTTAGCCTATCATGCCAATGGTTCGGTACGTGGTAAATTAGCCATTACACCTGAGGATTTGCAATGGTTAAGCGACCGCTACGATTTTTATGTAAGTGAAGTCGGGGAAACGATTCAGCAGTTTGTACTTCCACAAGGTATTGAAAGTGCAGCGAGATTGCATATTTGCCGGAGTGAGGCGAAAAAGTCTTACAGAGCATTACATAAAGTGAGTGAAGAAAGAGAAGTGGATGAAATTCTGTTTGATTTTCTAGGGCTGCTTGCCAATGTATTTTTTGTAATGGCGGTCTATATCAATCAGCAGCATCAACAAGTGGAAATTCCATTTATCTCAAAATCCTATCCAACGAAAAAGAAAAAAGGAGTTACAACAAATGAAAATTAATAACAAATGGGTCGTTGCTTTAGCAGCAACATTATTACTGGCAGCATGTGGATCAGATGAGGAAAAAACAGCTGGCAAAGCGGAAAAAGAAGAGCAGACTGCATCGGAAAATGATGGAGCACCGTATACAGTTGTAGATGACCGTGGTGTTGAAGTGACATTCGATGAAGTACCGGAAAAGATTATTTCTCTACAGCCAAGCAATACAGAAATTTTGTTTGAACTGGGCGTTGGAGAACAAATTATCGGTGCAACAGAATTTGATACATATCCGGAAGCCGCACAAGAAATTGAACGTGTGTCGACTTCTACTGTCATTAATGCAGAACGAATCGTTGAATTAGATCCGGATGTCGTTATAGCTTACACAATCGGTGAGGAAACACAAATTACCCAATTGGAAGATGCAGGTTTAAAAGTGTTTGTAATTGCTTCGGCGGCGACATTTGATGATGTTTATTCGGATATTATCCAACTGTCTGAAGTAATGGGTGTCGAACATAAAGGAGAAGAAGTTGTAGCCGACATTAAGGCACAAATCGATACAGTACAGGAAAAAACAGCGACACTTGATACGAAGAAAAAAGCATATTATGAAGTGTCACCAGCTCCGGATCTTTGGACTACCGGCAGCAGTACGTTCCAGCAGGAAATAATGGACCACGCAAATGTTGAGAATATTTTTGCTGATCAGACGAGCTGGATTAGTGTAACGGAAGAAGATGTCATTACTCGTAATCCTGAAATTATTATTACGCCAGCAACTTATTTGGAAAATGCAGTTGATGAGATTCTTGGACGTACAGGCTGGGATAAAATACAGGCAGTCACAGATCAGGCGGTTTATTTAGTCGATGGAGATATTATGTCGCGTCCTGGACCGCGTATTGGTGAAGCAGTTGAAATTATGGCACAATCAGTATATCCGGAACTGTTTAAATAAGTATAGAATAGAAGGGCATGCCTTAGTTTAGGCATGTTCTTTTTACAATGTTTAAGGAGGGATACCATTGATTTTTATAACCGGTGGTGTACGCAGCGGTAAAAGTGCTTTTGCAGAGAAATATGCAAGGCAATTAGGTGATAAAAAGACGCTCTACTATGTCGCGACAGGCGTATCCTTTGATGATGAAATGAAAAAACGGATAATCCGCCATCAGCAGGACCGTGAAACTCAGAACATCAACTGGAACACAGTGGAAATGCAAGTCGAAGTTCCTTTAGCGATCGGGCAGCTATCTAATGATGCAGTTGTGCTTTTTGAATGTGTGACAACATGGCTTTCGAATGTACTTTATACATATGAAAAAGAAAATGAAAATAGCGAATATATCGATAAATGTATCGAATCGCTGCAAAAGCAATTGCTAACTTGGCGGAAGCAAGGTGCTACAATAATAGTTGTATCAAATGAAGTGCTGGATGAATTGCCTTCACAATATGATGAGGTAAATTTATATCGTAAATTGTTGGGTGAGTTACATCAATGGATTGTCCAAAATAGTGATGAAGCATATGAAGTACAATTTCAGCTTGTACAGCGGTGGAAGTAAGGAGGAAACAAGTTGAAAAATAGTTGGAGCGGTTTTTTATTAGCGTGGCAGTTTTTTTCGGCAGTGCCGATTAAGAAACAGCTGGATATGAATTCGAAATCTGTTACATGGATGTATGGATTTTTGCCGATTGTCGGATTGCTGATTGGAGCCATAATTAGTAGTGGTGTATTGATACTATCTCGCTATAGTGAAATTTCGGAGCTGCTGTTGGCGATTTTGATTGTTATCGGGTTGATCGTCCTGACCGGGGGGCTGCATTTAGACGGGTGGATCGATATGAGCGATGCGTTCTTTTCCTATGGAGAAAAAGAGAAACGGCTGGAAATATTAGATGATCCACGTACAGGCGCTTTTGGGGTTATTAGTGTTTTTTGCTTACTCGTATTAAAAATCGGCGTTATTTATGAAATGCTGTTGCATGGTCAATTGGCGATTGTGCCGTTTTTAATCTTCATTCCCTTTATAGCGAGAATGGGGATGCTGCTATATTTTGTGACGATGCAGCCAGCAAAGGAAAAGGGACTCGCTGCTTATTTTAAAGGGATCGTCATTCAAAATAAGCTTGCTGTTTTAATCGGCGTTCAAAGTATCCTTGCATTTGTGTGCTGGTTTTACATTGGCGTTTTCAGCTTGTTTATTTTAGTGGTCGTGATGCTGTTCGCCGTATTTATTTATCGCAATTGGTCAAAGAAACATTTTGGCGGTGTAACAGGTGATTTACTCGGTGCACTCGGTGAAGGGTTGGAGGTTGTACTATGGCTAACGATATTACTGTGCATTTAATCAGGCACGAAAAAACGAAAGCAAATGTGGAGCGCAAATATATTGGCTGGACAGATGAGCCGATACTGAAAAAAGTGGAAGCCGAAATCGATCTACAGCCTGCTATTGTATATGGGAGCGATTTACAGAGATGTCATGAGACTGCACAATGTTATTTTCCGAATGCTGAATTTATCGCATCTCAATATTTGCGTGAGCTGCATTTTGGGGACTTTGAAATGTGTACATATGAACAATTACAGCATAATGAAACATACCGGGCTTGGATTGATGATCCGCTTGAAAACCCGATCCCGAACGGAGAAACATTTTTCCAATTCAAGCAGCGAGTATTGGATGGCTTTCATAAGATTGTAAATGAAAAGAAGGAATATACGTTCATCGTACACGGAGGAGTAATTCGATTATTACTTGCCATATACGGAATGAAGGAGCAAACTTTTCAGCAAACAGTGGCCAATCATCGTACGATTTTTACACTTGGCTGGGATTCGGTAGATGAACTCATAGGAGGTGCGAGATGTACGTTATACTCGGAGGCGCACATAACGGTAAACGAAAATATGCAGAAAAATTGATTGAACAGTTACCTGCAAAAGAACTGATTGTTTGTGAAGGCCACTTGGCAAAACTTGAAAATATAAATGAAAACGAGCGCTACATAATAAGTAATTTTGAACAAATGATTTTACCACTTCTTCATGAACCGGAAGAAAAGGCTGCCCAGCAAATTTTCGAACAGATTATACAAATTGCAGAGCGGGCAGAACTGTTCTGTATTTGTACAGATACGAGCCGCGGCGTTGTACCGCTTGAAAAAGACACACGGCAATTAAGAGATACATGCGGCCGGCTTTATCAGAAGCTTTGTAATGAAGCACATACAGTTATTCGTGTATGGTACGGCATACCACAAATTTTAAAAGGAGATTCTCATGGACAAAACTAAATTACGTTTAATTATTTTAACAGCATTGATTGCGGCAATTTGTGTGATTGGGAGTTTTATTAAAGTGCCGGTAGGGATAGTCGGAACAGCTGCACTCGATTCTGCCCCCGCTCTTATTAGCGCAATCTTTCTACCGCCAGTTTTTGCCGGCGCGGCAGGAGCACTCGGACATATCGCGACAGGTCTCACATCCGGCTTTCCGCTAGGCGTTTTACATCTTTTAATTGCAGCGGAAATGTTTATTATCGTTGCGATTTTTGCGATTATGCATCAAAAAGGCCAACATATTTTAAAATGGATCTTTGTAATAATCGCAAATGGGGTCATTGCACCAATTCCGTTTTATTTTATTATTTCTCCGGCATTTTACATCGGCTCGATTGCCTCATTAACAATTGCTACAGCTGTGAACTGTCTTATCGCGATACTTGTCATGCCTGTATTGAAAACGGTGGTGCAGCGGGTAGGGGTTAATGTATGAGAAATGCGATTGAAGTTAACGGGTTAGTCGTATCGATTGATAATTCGGGTTGTATCGGCACAAAAGAGCACGATATTGTAAATGTCCCAAATGAAATTACCGCTTATTTTACCGCTCGTACGGCTATTTTAGAGCAACTTTGCGCGGGTGCAATACCGGTACAGTTATTAATGGCCAACTTTTCAGGCGATGATATCTGGACAGAATATGAGCAAGGTTTTAAAAAGGCATTTTCCGAAATGGGGCTGGAGATGCCTTCTTTAATGGGCTCGAGTGAAACGAATTTTCAGTCGCTTCAGTCAGCTGTCTCACTCACGATGCTTGGGAAAAAGCAATTCGCACGAAATACGAACCATTGCGAGTTCTATGTTGTCGGCGAACCGCTTGTCGGAAATGAGGTGATAGAAAATCCCCACAAAATAGCCCAGTTAGATGAGTTATATGAAGGACTGGTCAACGGTATGATTCAAGCAATATGGCCAACAGGTTCTAAAGGAATCGGGGCAGAAATAATACGTTTTGCCGGAGAAAATTTTACAGCTCATGTCGATTTAACCAGCTCTGCAGGTCCATCATGTGCGGTGTTAGTTGCTGTGAAAAAAGAGCATGAAGAAATTTTCAAAACTAACATGACAGCACCTGTTAGTAAACTTGTAAAAGCTAAAAAATGATTGTAAGAAATTTGCTCGAAAACTAATGGAACTGCTAGAAAAAAATATTTTTTGACGGAAATTAAAAAATACTAAATTTTCTAAAAATAACGTGGTATGATAGAGTGTATCAACTTAAATTAGTTAAGGAGCCTGAAATTATGACAACATACCAAATTACAACTGAGTTATCAACAAATAGAAAACAAAAAACACCTGCAGAACAGCTTGGTTTTGGTAAAATTTTTACTGACCATATGTTTGTTATGGATTATGAAGATGGAAAAGGATGGCATAATGCGACAATTACACCATATGCTCCGATTACATTAAGTCCTGCTGCGATGGTATTCCATTATGGACAAGCGGTATTTGAAGGTTTGAAAGCATATATGACAGAAGATGGTGAAGTCCAGTTATTCCGCCCGGACCGTAACTTCCAACGATTAAATTCTTCCAATGCACGCCTTTGCATTCCTCCGATTGACGAGGATTTTGCATTAGAAGCATTAAAAGAATTACTTCGTGTAGATCGCGAATGGGTTCCGACATCTCCAGGTACATCTCTTTATATTCGACCATTTATTATTGCGACAGAAAGCTATTTAGGAGTAAATCCTGCGAAAAGCTATAAATTTATGATTATTATGTCACCGGTTGGGTCTTATTATAAAGAAGGCATTAACCCGGTTAAAATATTAGTAGAACAGCAATACGTACGTGCCGTAGTTGGCGGTACGGGTGAAGCGAAAACAGCCGGCAACTATGCGTCGAGCTTAAAAGGTTCAGAAATTGCTGCACAACAAGGCTATTCTCAAACATTATGGCTGGACGGTAAGGAAAATAAATACGTAGAAGAAGTCGGCAGTATGAACATCTTCTTTAAAATTTCAGGAAAAGTTATTACACCTGCATTAAACGGCAGTATTCTACCAGGGATTACTCGCGATTCGATGATTGAAGTTTTAAAATCAAAAAATATTCCGATTGAAGAGCGTGCAATTGCCTTTGAAGAGGTTGTAGAAGCGGCTAAAAACGGCACATTGGAAGAGGCATTCGGTACAGGAACAGCAGCTGTAATTTCGCCGGTAGGGGAGCTGAAATGGCTGGATGAAATCATTTCTGTCAACAACGGCCAGATCGGTGAAGTAACGCAAATGCTTTACGATACATTAACAGGCATCCAATACGGTAAAGTTGCAGATACATTTGGCTGGACGGTTAAAATTTAATAAAAAGAAAATACAGCATTTTCCGTTTTGGAAGAATGCTGTATTTTTTATTGAACTAATTATTTTTCAAGGATTTCTTCAACGCGTGAAAAGTCTTCCCGAGGAATTATTGCCGATTTTTCAAATGCATTTTTTCCGACATATGTTTCAATTAGTTCTTTAACATCAATACCGGAAGAGGCTTTTAATGTTTCCTGTAAGCCGGCCATTAAATCAGTCGCATAACCCGTCACTTTACCAGCACCGCCGTTTGCACCGCCACCTGTATCAACAACTGTAATCTTATCGATATTTGAAAGCGGGCTAGCAACTTGTTTTGCGTATTCCGGTAACATTTTAACAATCATATCAAGGACAGCCGCCTGACCGTATTGTTCAAACGCTTCTGCAATTTTCTCTTTTGCTTCTGCTTCCGCAAGACCGCGTAGACGGATAATCTCAGCCTCAGCTGTACCTTGTGCACGCTCTGCATCTGCTTTCGCCAGACCATCTAAACGAATGCGTTCTGCTTCAGCTTGAGCCTGTGCTTCAATACGGTATTTCTCCGCATCTGCCTGCGCAAGCTCTTTACGTTTTTGTGCTTCTGCGTTTTGTTCAATTGCATAACGATCCGCATCTGCTTTTTTCTTTACTTCTGAATCATATTGCTTTTCACGACGCAGAATTTCTTTTTCTTCTAATTCGATCTGCTTTTGACGTTCAATAATTCGTACTTGCATTTCCTGTTCTGTTACTTCCTGTTTAGCACGTGCAGATTCCAATTCGTACGCCTGGTCGGCACGGGCTTTTGCGATATCCTGCTCACGGCGGTATTCAGCCACTTTTAACTGATTATTTTTCTCCGCTTCCGCAATTTCAGTAGCACGCTCTAATTCAGCCTGTTGCGCTTCCTGAGCTGCCTGAGCACGTTTAATACGTGTTTCTTTGTCTGCTTCAGCAGTTGCGATATCGGCATCACGTTTCACTTGAGCGATTCGAGGCTTACCTAGAGAATCCAAATAGCCGTTTTTATCACGAACATCTTTAATTGTAAATGATACAATGATCAATCCCATTTTCGCTAAATCCTGAGATGCGACACGTTGTACTTCCTGCGAGAACTTATCACGGTTTTTATAAATTTCTTCAACTGTCATCGATCCTAAAATCGAACGTAAGTGACCTTCCAGTACTTCGCGAGCTTCACTTTCGCGTTCCTGTTTATCTTTTCCTAAGAATTGCTCGGCAGCAGTTGCGATTTCTGAAATTGAACCACCGATTTTGATGATTGCTGTTCCGTCAGCCATAACAGGAACACCTTGCTCAGTATAGACTTCCGGAGTTGTTACTTCCAGTTTGCTTGAAAGTAGACTAAGTGGTTTCGCCTGCTGGAAAACCGGGAATACAAATGTACCACCACCGCGAATAATTTTAATGCGGTTTCCTGAATCATCGGTATGTACATTTTTACTTCCTAAATAACTACCTGTTACGATTAATGCTTCATCCGGACCGGCTGTACGATATTTCATAATATAGACGGCTACAAGAGCGACAATTAGAAATACAACTACCCCGACTGCTATTAAAATACCTGATATACCTGCCAAACTTGACATAAAAATTCCTCCCTGTTTCTAAAATTGAAGTTCTTCTTTCTCATAAATCGCGACCATTGCTGTACCATCACGTATCTCAATAATTAAAACTTGCGTGTCGTATGGAATCTCCACTTGATGAAAACTTGCTGCACGCTTTGATATAATGCCGTTTGCCGTTTCAATCACCATCTCCCCAAAGCCTTCAAGAGGAACAGGTACAATCACTTTTCCGACCTGACCTTCTAGCGATTCTTCTGTATAGGCAAGAGATACTTCCGCAGAACGTAAAGGAACGAGTAGGAAAAAATAAAGAAGTGCTGTCAATAAACTCGCAATTATAAGAGCGATGATGAATGTGATGAAACTTGTAAAGCCGGTAAACTGTTCCAGCAAATAGCCCGCAGCCGAAGTAAACGTAATAAACGAAAGGATTACAGCTGGGTCAAAAAATGGTGATCCATCGATGGAGACATCCGCAACATCTGCAAAAAATAAGTAAAGAACAGTGCAACACCCAATAACGATTAAGATGATTAAATAAATGGTTTCAATGGAATAACCAAACAAGTTGCCACCTCCTTAATGCTATTTAATAAATTTACGGATGAAATGGAAAAAAGTTTCATAAAAATTTAATATTTTCCGAAAAATAAAATGTATGCCAATTCAAGTGGTTGACATACATCCTGCTAGAGACTATTTCATTTGAAAATCATTTTTGACTTGGACGGTAAGAGGCCTGTTTTGTTCTATGTATTCCATCATTAAATCGGGGATGAATTTAGCTGCTTCACGAACAGGCGGTTTTTTAAACATCTGCATTTGGTGCGCACCTGTTGCACGGTAACTATTGACGGCAACTTCAAAGATCTCATTATCCTGAATGGGTTTACCTTCAAACGTTAGCTTCGTGACACGTTGACCTGTTTGTTGACGCAAATCAATTACGTAATCAATGCCACCCCACAAATCATAAATATACGGCTGCGGCTCCGGATAGTGCACGGTCATACTAAAATCGATTTCCCCTTTATCATTCAGCGCAAAGACAGCTGCACTTTGTTCAATCGCCCGGCGGATTTCAGCTCCGTTCATTTTGATGACGAGCAGCCGGTTCGATCGGGGAAGATTATGTAAAACATGTTCACGGGTTACTTTTTCAGGAAAGCCACCTTGTGTATGGTAGGGCAGTTCGATAACCGAAATTTGGGCACCCGTGTAATGGAGCTGCATATCATGAAGCAATTGTGTATATGCGGTCATTTTTGTACGGGGCGTAAAAAAGTCCTCATAAGTCAACGCTTGATTTGCTGTTCCGATTTGTTGTTTTTTCCACGCATCAAATTCGGGAAAAGACTGCATTTTTGATGTGGGGTCCACGTGGACGATAGACGGTTCAAAAGAAAATGTACCGTGTTCTACAGTGACATC
Source organism: Solibacillus isronensis (assembly GCF_023715405.1). NCBI lineage: Bacteria > Bacillati > Bacillota > Bacilli > Caryophanales > Caryophanaceae > Solibacillus > Solibacillus isronensis. The sequence goes on along the minus strand of NZ_JAMBOC010000001.1, from coordinate 1,578,563 downwards.
AATTTGCGCAAAGCAATGCGCATTTGCCCCGGGTTGCACGACAGCGACACCGTTGTGCACTGTGGCAATTTCCAAATGCTGATGCCCGGTAATGAAAAGATCAATGCCTCCTATTTCATGAAGCATGCGATAGCCTTCATTTTCACCTTGTTCCTGATCTATTAGGTGACCGCTATGAAGATCCCGTTCAAACCCGCCGTGATAGCTTAAAATGACAAGCTGTACCTGTTCCACATCGCGAACATATTTTACAGTGTTTTTCGCACTTTCAAATGCGTTTTCGAAATCCAGATACTTTGTTGATCCACATTCATCCCAGTTTTTTGTGAAATGTGTCACAACTCCTATGACAGCAATGCGCAACCCGTTTATTTCTTTAATGAAATACGGTTCGGCAAACCCTGGAATATTGGCGGCAATCCATGGGAAATTCGAGGCGTTGCGGATCGCTTGGATTTTTTCGGGAGAATAGTTGAATTCATGATTGCCGAAAACTGCAACATCATAGCCGAGTGTGTTTGCAAGTTCGATTTGCGGGTGCTGTTTTTGGACAATATAATCGTAATAATAGCTTAAATGACTCCCGTGCAAAAAATCCCCGTTATCGATTAACAGTGCGGGCTGCCTTGCGGAAATCATTTGCGCAAGCTGTGAAAAGCGTTCGGTATGTCCATGGATATCGCTTGTCGCAATAATAGTAAATTTCATTGAGAAAACTTCCTTTAATATTTCATTTTCCTTATTATAGCGTGAATTATTGCGCAACAGTTCTGAAAGTGATTAAATAAATATATAGGCAGTTTATGCTAAATTATAGGAGTTGGTAATTATGATAACAGTAACAAACCGTATCAAAGTAAAAAAAGGTTTTGCCGAAAAAATGGCCCCACAATTTGTACAACCAGGACCATTACAAGAATTCGAAGGTTTCCAAAAAGTGGAAGTACTAGTTTCTACACAATTTGAGGAATATGACGAAATGAGCGTTGTGATGTACTGGGATTCAAAAGAAAGCTTTGCAGTATGGCGTGAAAGTGATGCATTCAAACAATCACACAAACGTCCATCTCAAGGTGAAGGCGGAGGCCACCAAGGCGAATCTCCAATGCTAGGTTCAGAAATCGTAATCGCCGAAGTAGCAGGCACAATCTCAAAATAGTGTTAAGGGGTGTCCTAATGTATTCGTTAGGGCACCTTTATGCTATACATACTATTGGTTGAAATACATATAGGTTATGCTTTAATAAATTGTGAATGAAAAACAGAAAGGTGTTTTTAATGTCGAACATGGTGCAGTATTTTTATGATGGACAGTTTTTAAAATGCTATGAAGAAGCGAAACGCCAATTACAGGGCGGAGAAAATGAAGAACAGGCAACGCAATTTCTAAAGATCTTTGAAAAATACGAGTATGAAAAATTCCCAAAGCCGACAGAACAAATTTCGCAGAGTGTCGAACGTGCTAATGAAAGCTATCCGGAAAATGATGAAGTTGAACAACTACGGGCGATCAAAGATGAACAACAGTTTTCGGAAAAAGTGAAACAGCTTGAACATGATGCACGGACAGCGGATGCTGAACGGAAAGCACAGTCGTTTTATGTACAGGGACACCTTTTTTTAATGTCGCATCATTATGATGAAAGTGTGCACTGCTTTATGGAAGCGGTGAAGCATCATCCAAATAAGGCATTGTATTACGGGATTGCAGGGCAGACGATGAACCGCTTTAACTGGTCTCCATTTGATGTGATGGTCTATATTGAGCGGGCGATCGACATGGATTCGGATAACTCAAGATGGTACTGGAATAAGGCGCTCGTTTTAACACAGTTGTACAAAGATTTAAATGCCGAGCCGTTTTTGGAAAATGCTTTAATTGCAATTGAGAAAGCAATCGAGACGAGCCGCGAAGATCAAGTATCACTGCGTTCAGGCATCGATTCAACATTGGAAAATTTGAAAGAATATCTTTTCAATTAATGAAGCACCGTTAAATGGGGGAAAAAGCATGAAGTTTTTATCTTGGAAAGGTATTTCGATATACTTAACGATTATTCTATTTTTACTCATTTTTATTCAGATTCTGGACTGGAATAAAGGGAATGACAAAGAGGGTCAATATGCGGTAGAGCTGGAAAAAGCGTATACGGATTTAGTTGAGTTCCAAACATATATTTTGAACGATGAAGTGCAGATCGATGACAATAAGCATGTGCTGACGATGTACGATAAAAACTTTCAATATCAGCTAAGCATGTTCATTGATATTTTCGGCAATAAAAAAGTGGATGATGCGAACCTATTTGATTCTTATAAACAAATTGAAGAAGCATTGGCAGCTTTTTATGAAGCGGAAAGCGCGGAACAGCAAGGGCAGGCACATGAGCAGTTACTCGACGCGAAAAAATCGCTGTTTACGATATTGAATGACCTGAAATAATATGGGCTCACGAACGCTTTGAGGGAAGCGGGGCGTGAGCTTTTTTTGTGGGAGGGAGTGGGCTGCAGGGCGGAAAAGTTCTAATATTCTTGCCGGAAGTTCTAAAAAGTCCCTTAGATTTTCTAATAAACCGAAAAAAATTCTAATAAATCAAAGCCGGACATACTCCATAACAACCCCAACCCCAAAAAAAGCCATCCCAAAGTTATCTACCAACTTTCAGGACAGCCTCAGCTATTCACATTTCTTACTTTTTCTTCTTTTTCTCCTTCACAAACGCAAAGACAATTAACGCAACCCAAATCACAACGATCGCTATAAAAATGTAAAAGTTTTTCGAGGAGCCGGATAAATTCAATTCATCTGCCAAAATTCCTGTAATCGACTGCAATTGTGCACTTAATAAAATAATCAGCGCGCCAATAAATAGCATGATCTTAGGATTGATCGCAAAGCGCAGCAGTACGATGATGAACAAAGCTGAGAAAATCAGCAATAGGGTGAACAGGGGATCCAGTAATGTGAGTGTCCCGTCGTTTGCAAAGTTTTCGTACGTAAATGTCATGAATAATTCTCCTTACTTTACTAAGCCATTTTGAAATGCATAGACGACAGCCTGTGTGCGGTCCTGAACTTCAAGTTTACTTAAAATGTTGCTGACATGGGTTTTCACTGTTTTTAATGCGATAAACAGCTCTTCCGCGATTTCCTGATTGGCAAGGCCGCGCGCCATACATAACAGTACTTCCATTTCCCGGTCTGTTAAATGGTTATGCAGGGCAGGGGCGGTACCGCGCATACGGGCCATTACCCGTGTCGTGGCTTCCGGCTCCAGAACGGTTTCCCCGGCCATCGTTTTCCGGATCGCGTCAGCAATTTGTTTGGCATTGCTCGTTTTCAGTATATAGCTGACAGCCCCTGCTTCAAGTGCCGGGTATAATTTATCGTCATCGATAAAGCTCGTGACAATCATAACTTTTGCTTGCGGCCATTGTGCCAGAATTTCGGCAGTCGCTTCAGCACCCGTTTTTATCGGCATCACATTATCCATCAGCACAATATCTGGCTTTAGCGAAAGCACTGTTTCAATCGCTTCCTCGCCGTTTGTTGCTTCGCCGATGACTTCGATATCGGGTTGTGCCGATAAATAGGCAGCAACACCGATTCGAACCATTTCGTGATCATCTACTATGACAACTTTAATCATTCATTTGTTCCTCCTTTTTAAGCGGAACTTTCACTTCGACAATTGTTCCTTCATCCGGTACAGAGACAATCTTATACGTACAGCCAATTTCGACAGCGCGTTCGGCAATATTGCGCAGCCCGTACGAAGTCGTTTTATCTCCCTCCAAATTAAAGCCAAGGCCATTATCCTGAATGCGCAAAATCGCAAGCTGATCACGTGCGATTAATAACAGCTCGACTTCTGTTGCTTTTGCATGCCGTAAAGTATTTGATAAAGCTTCTTGGGCAATACGGAATAAATGATCTTCCTCCGCTTTCGATAATCCGATTTCCTCGATCTGGTAATCAATATTGAAATACACTTTTTCCTGTAATTCTACAATCAGATCTTCTAAACCTTCTGCCAAGCTTTTATTATGCAAAGCAACAGGTCGTAAGTGAAGGAGAAGGGCGCGCATTTCGAGCTGGGCCTGCTGGACGATTTTTTCCACCTGCCCCAGCTGCTTTTGTGCAAGATCATCTTGACGCTGTTCTGTAAGCGCGGAGAGTAGCATGGATGCCGCAAACAGCTGCTGGGAAACAGAATCATGCAGTTCCCGTGCAAGACGCTGACGTTCTGCGAGAAGCCGCTCCTGGACGATGGCGTCATTTGTTTCCACCTTTTCATTGGAAAGTCGCTGTAAAGAGGTCCGCTGTGTTTCAATTAATTCGTTCGTTTCGCGTAAGGCCTTTTTTAAGGAACCATTTGCTTTCTTGAATTTTTGTGCAAAATCTGGCTCTGCTACTTTTTTCACGATGCGGGTCATCTGATTTTCTTTTATTTTTAATGATATCGATATCCATAAAGAAATAAAGAAGCTGGTCGTTGTTGCAGTAATGGCGATAACAGCGACAATTGGTATTGAATACTCATCGCTTTCCCATAAAAAACGCCAAGTCTCTTCCTGGGGCTGACCGAGCAGGAAAACAAAAATATTCAGAGCAAATGTCGCAAAAACCATCATCAATATAAAAAATCGTATTATAAATGCAATCATCCGCGCTGCACCTCCACATCGCCAATCCAAGATGTCACATAAAGTACTAGGACACGTTTTGCATCCATTTCTCCATCCTCAAAATGGAGCTGTTCATTAATACACTGCTTTGGCGCATAGTGCAGGTATGCTGCTTCTCCGTATATAGTGGAGTAATGGAGCTGAATCGTCACTTCATAAGGTACAATAACCCGTACTTTACCTAAAGATTGATGGATAACAATAATCGATTTCCCGTTTGGTAAAATAGTTTCGGTCGTATCGATTGTAATATCGCCGATAAAGCGTTGAATATGAACATCTTTCCAATGATAGCTTTCTGTCGGAGCACTAGTTGTTCCGATCAACTGATTTTGATTTGATGTATTGGCAAAGTGGCTTTTGATTTCCATCACTTGCTCTTTTTTCGTTAAGTATTGGTATAAAAGAAAGACAAGCACACCAATGATTAATAGGCGCAGTGTCCAAATATTAATAATAGCAAAGAATAATAGAACGAGTCCCGTCCATAATAAGTAACGTTTCTTCTTTTTAAAGCTGAAAAAGAGAAACAGTGCACCTAAAATCAGTAAAAACACGGTGCCGTTATTGAAAAGTGTCAATTCGATCAATACGACAAGTGCCATACTAATCGTGATAATTGCAAGCTGATCAGATGTAATTTTCGGCATAGTGCCTCCCCCTATAACGTGCAAAATGGAGAAAGCACGATGCCTTCTCCTTTACGCATTATATCATTATTTTGGTTGTTCTATGAGCTTTTGTTCTTTTTCAAGCTGTGCCAATCGAGCTTCAAAAGAGGTTACTTCATATTTACGCTCAATATTTTGAGATAATTCATCAATATAAGTTGATAGTTCATCGAAATTACCGGCATTGTCCGAAGTGAGAACTTTATCCATCTGGTGGTTGGCACGTACGACATTTTCTTTGCCCATCAGCTGTAGTTGGCGCACTTTCATGTCTTTGATTTTATGTTTCATCGTTTCGAATTTGCGTTCCAGTGCAAAATATTCTGTATTCGCAGCATCAATGCTTGAAAGAAGGGCATGCTTTCTGGCAGTGTAAGCCGTTACTTCTTCCTGTGCAAACGCAATCAGTTCAGACTCTTCAGTTGACTGAGCCAATAAAAGCTGTTTTTCACGCTTCTCAAGCATTTCGATTGTTTGTGAAAGCTGCAGTTCCAGCTCTTTTTTCAGCTGTGCTTGACGTGCAAGTAATTTTCCTGTTTCTTCCGTTTGTTTTTCTGCTTCACGAATATAGTGGTTCAGCATTTTAATCGGGTTTTTATCGACCTTTTTGTCAAACATATCATGTAAATCCGCCTGTATTGAATATTTAAATTTTGTCAATAAATTTCTCATTGTCCATCGCTCCTATTTGTTTAAATTTGCCCATTCACGTTCAAAGTTTGTAAATGGATCTTCTTCCTCTTTTTTGCCTGGTAAAAATTCAAGCTTTTCATTTTTACGTGCTTTGTATAGATAAAACAATCCACCGATTGCAGCTAAACCGATAAAGCCTGGGATGTTTGATAAGGCACTTACTAAACCGGCTAAAGCGACAACCAGGCTCATGACTTTTCCGAAAGTAGATTTACTTTCTGTGTAATAGTGAAGACCTGCTGCCAGAAGTGCTCCTGAGATTAATAAGCCGGCTACTGGTGCGAGCAGGCAAAGTGCGATGATCGCTGTGATAAAAGCCGCTGAATATAAGAAAAACTTTTTCATTATGTGTTCCTCCTTGTCGTTGATATGTTCATGTTACCGTGGATTTAAAAATCCGATAACGACCTGTTACTGTATTTTCATCTAGGTCTCGAGGCTGAGATGGACTCAGACAGCTATTTGTATGGCTTAACTTCTGTCAGGAGAAGTTAAAATATATAGAAACGTAATAACTTTTATTGTATAATGCTTGATGGAGAGTTTTTCTCGGTACATAAGTAGTGGAGGAGGTTGGACAAAATGGCTTTATGGTTAGGAATTACACTTATCGTCGTAGCTCTTATCGGGGGCGTGGCAATTGGGTTCTACGCAGCTCGTCAATATATGATGAAGTATTTAAAAGAAAACCCGCCAATTAATGAACAAATGATTCGCGTGATGATGGCACAAATGGGACGTAAACCGTCTGAAAAACAAGTGCGTCAAATGATGGCACAAATGAACAAATTCCAAGATAAATAATAAAAAGTTGGACTACCTTTTGCATTCTATTGAGTGAAGAAGGTAGTTTTTATTTTCTGTAAAACAAAATTCAGAATATTTCGTTGAAAAGAACAATAATCTAGTCTATCCTTATATAGATTGTAAGTATTGGAGGGACGAAAAAATGGCAACAGAGAAAACGAATGTAGAGAGCTTTGATTTAGACCATACAATAGTGGTCGCACCGTATGTACGTTTAGCGGGTACAAAAGAAGGGGCGAAGGGCGATGTCGTGACGAAATACGATATCCGCTTTAAGCAGCCGAATAAAGAGCATATGGAAATGCCGGCACTTCATTCACTGGAACATTTAATGGCAGACCGTATTCGCAATCATAGTGACGCGGTTGTCGATATCTCGCCAATGGGCTGTCAAACAGGCTTTTATGTCTCCTTTATGAACTATGATGACTACGAAGGTGTGCTGGGGATTTTAGAAAAGACCGTTCAGGATGTGTTGGCGGCGACTTCTGTTCCTGCCTGCAATGAAGTTCAATGCGGTTGGGCGGCAAGTCACAGTTTAGAAGGCGCGCAACAGTTGGCAAAAGAATTCTTAGCCAAACGCGGTGAATGGCATATCGTTTTTAATGATTAATAAGAATGTGCAGTGCCCCCATTAAATTGGGGGCATTTTTATTCCCGACATCAAACCAAAAAGCACTTCCTGTTCAATGAAATGAACAGAAAGTGCGTATTTCTTTTATATTAAAGAATCCGTTATATTGCGGTATGCCGGTACATAATCATGCAGGAACTTGGCTACCGTTTGCTCATAGTCACCCTGGTTATCGTTGAATGATTTCGCATGCTCTCCTTTTTCAAACAGTTTCAGCATTTTAGGTTCCGGTTTTTGTTCGTACAGTTCTTCGGTCATTGAGGAAGGAATGAAATCATCCGGTGTACTGTGAATAAAGAGGACGGGCTTTTGAATTTGTTTTACAGCATCAATCGGCATCACTTCTTTTACGGAATAGCCATCGCGGATTCGCATGAAAAAGTCGGCGAAAGGAAGTGTATATTTCGAATCAATCGGTACAACACTTTCAAAAATTTGTTTCAATAGCTCGGGGAAATTCGAGAAAGCACAGTCGGAAACATAGAAATCCGCATTATCTGCTAACGTTCCTGCATAGAGCAGTGTCGTTGCCGCACCCATTGATTCCCCATGAATACCGAGCAAGGCATCTTCCCCGGTCATATTTCGGATTGTCTCAACTACTGCCTGTAAATCGTATTTTTCATAATGGCCGTAGCTTGTTGTTTTCCCTTGGGATTCTCCGTGACGGCGGTGATCGTATACAAATGCATTAAAACCAAGCCGTTCAAACATTCGGGCATAGCGCATCGAGTTAATTTTATTTTCAGTGACACCATGACAGATGATGACTGTATTTTTCGTTTCCAAAGGTTTTAAATAGATGCCGCTTATTTTATAGCCATTTGGAGAATCGATCAATAAAATTTCTTTCGGACAGCCTTCATACCATGCTTCATCAAAGCGTTTTGCCGCAATTTCGCGCTCGCGGATGAAAGCATCGTCCTTTTTCTTTATATACATAATGTGATTTGTCATCACGACACCAGTGATCGTTGTAGCAGCTGCCAGCAGGGTTGTTACAATACTGCCAGATAAAAACAGGGTACGTTTTTTCATGAAAATCACTCCTTAATTAATTTAATATTCGATGAATTTTTGGGATAAATCAACTAATATGTATCTATTTATTATTGGAAACTTTTGTGTGAAAAATGCGAAATATTTGATAAAATCTTTGTAAGCAAGTAATTAATTTCAGCGGATGACAAAGATTCGGCAATGAGTTCTAAAAATGAAGTCAGCCAAATAACGTAGCATCGTGCGACAATGACTGACCCACATCGTGTGGACCTAAAGCCGAATCCTGACGCAATTACGCCAAGGCGTAATTGATTATATTTGCTCACAAAGGGACCATTCACAATAAAGGGGGATATATTCATGACAGAAGTTGTAATAGTAAGTGCAGTACGTACGCCAATTGGAGCTTTTCAGGGAGCATTAAAAGATATTTCGGCTCCGACTTTAGGGAGTATCGTAATAAAAGAAGCATTGAATCGTGTTCAATTAGATCCATCAACAGTTGATGAAGTTATTATGGGGAATGTTCTTGCAGCAGGTTTAGGTCAAAACCCGGCAAGACAGGCAAGTATACAAGCTGGTTTACCATACACAGTTCCAGCGATGACAATTAATAAAGTATGTGGTTCAGGCTTAAAGACCGTTCATTTAGCAGCACAGGCAATCATTGCCGGGGATGCGGAAGTTGTTGTCGCTGGAGGCTTTGAAAATATGAGTCAAGCACCTTATATTATGCGAAATGCAAGAGAAGGTTTCCGCATGGGAGATCAAAAGATTATCGATACATTAATTCAGGATGGCTTATGGTGCGCATTTAATGATTACCATATGGGGGTAACTGCTGAAAACCTATGTGATCAATATGACATTTCTCGTCAGGAACAGGATGAATTTGCAGCACGTTCTCAAGCCCGTGCATCGGAAGCAATTTCCGCAAATAAATTCGCTGAAGAAATTGTCCCTGTAGAAATTCCTCAACGTAAAGGGGAGCCGGTTATTTTTTCACAAGATGAATATGTAAAACATGGAACAACAGCAGAGAAATTAAATGGATTACGTCCTGCTTTCAAGAAAGATGGCTCGGTTACTGCTGGAAATGCTTCGGGTATTAATGACGGAGCTGCAGCAGTTGTCGTTATGTCAAAGCAGCGTGCTTTTGAATTAGGCCTTACACCACTTGCTACAATCGTCGCAAATGCCAGCGCAGGGGTTGATCCATCTGTAATGGGTATCGGACCGGTAACTGCAGTGAAAAAAGCCTTGGCGAAAGCGAATGTAACATTGGATGACATGGATTTAATTGAAGCGAATGAAGCATTTGCTGCTCAGGCGATTGCAGTTGATCGCGAATTGGCGTTCAATCATGATAAACTAAATGTAAATGGCGGGGCAATTGCACTTGGTCACCCAATCGGGGCAAGCGGTACACGCATTTTGGTAACATTGTTACATGAAATGCAAAAACAGGATGCAAAATTAGGTCTTGCAACATTATGTATTGGTGGCGGGCAAGGTGTTGCAACAATTGTACAACGCTAAAATTAATTGTAGGTGAGAATGATGGCAAAAAAGAAACAGCAAAGAACGACGAATGAATTTGAGCTTCCAAAAGATAAGGCAGCAACATTGGCCGATCAGTTAGGCGGCGATGTATTGGCCAAGCTAAAGGCAGCGAAGCAGGAAATGGTGGCAGACGAAAAGGCGAAAGAAGAAGAGCGTCTGGCGAAAGCAGCATTCGAACGCAAACAACGAGAAAAAAATATGAGCTTTGAAGAACTGTTAAATCAATACGGCGATAAAGGTTCGAAATTTTAACAGTAATCCAAAACGGATTATAAAGAAGCTTAATAAATATGAAAAGATAGCACACTATTTTTGTGTGCTATCTTTTTTAAATACAACAATAATAAGTTTTGTGACCACTAACAATGTGAACGCACCACATGCATCAAGCACGACATCTTCTACGAGGCCGCTGCGACCTGGTATCATACTTTGGCGGTATTCATCAAGGCTTGCGATTATTATGGCTGTAACAAAGGCAAGAACTATTGGGAAGTGCCATTTCAGTTTTCGGTATAAAGTATAGAATATAACCGCTAATAAACCGTATCCGAAGAAATGGGTTGCTTTCCGGATAAGAAACTCAAGAAATTGAAAATAGCCCCGTGTTTCGACCGATATAATTTTTCCCCAATAAGGAATTTCAAACTGACTTAACCATGCTTCAAAAGGTTTGTCTTTTAATAGATCTTTTAACGCCGGTACAATCGTTTGCTGTTCATAGCTCATATTGGACATTACCATCACAACGATTATCCCGATGATGACGAGAACAATCCATTTTTTCATCTATGCTCAGTGTAACGGTCGGTTTTTGTCCAGTTGTCGATCTCTGAAATATTTTGTATTGATTGCGCTTTTTCGTAAGCATCCAGATTTTGCTGCAGTTGCGCAACTGTACGCGCCCCAATAACAGTTGAAGCAACCGCTGGGTATTGTAAATTGAAAGCGAGGGCAGTTGCATGGACATCACCGAATTGCTGTTCAATTTTTTGCAGCACATCTTTTGCTGCCGGTTCATCATAGCTCATAAAGGACTTTAAGCGTGTGCGCCATTCATTCGTCAGCAAACCTTTTGCAATCGATCCGCGTGTTACGACAGAAGCTCCTGTCTGTTGAATCGGTTCAAAAAATTCGCTTGCCCGTTCATCAAAAATATTAAACTGCATCATATTGCTGATTGCATTACTGTTTTGTAAATATGGCATGAAAACATTCGGTCGGATGGAGGAAATGCCATATTCGCGGATAAGTCCTTCTTTTTTCAAACTTTCAAATGTGTCGGTAATTTCCTCCCAATTATCTTCGGTCGTACCGCCATGTAACTGGTAAAGATCCAAGTAATCTGTCTGTAGTCGTTGCAGGCTGTCACGTACCGCCTTATTAATATAATTTGCGGATGTATCCCAGCTCCAACCTTCTTTTCCTTCTTCCCAACGATTCCCGACTTTAGATGCCAGGTAAATATTGTTGCGGTGTTGCTTCAGTGCCGCGCCAACAACCTTTTCGTTGTCTCCCTGATTATACAGATCGGCGGTATCATAATAATTAATGCCCGCGTCAATTGCCGCATGAATGACCTCTTCTGCTTCTGCTGGATTTGGAGGTAATGACATACAGCCTAAACTAATTTCAGAAATATGAAGATTGCTTGTACCTAATTGTCGTTTTTTCATGTGAATTCCTCCCTGGTTCAATATTTTAGAAAAGCTCTTACTAATGGTACAATGAATATAAGCAAGAGAACAAGTGGAGGCATGGTCATGAAAAAATTTGAAGAGAAAACAATTCAATCCCAACCCATCTATTCAGGGAAGGTTATTTCATTAAAAGTAGACGATGTATCGCTTCCGAATGGTGAAACAGGGAAGCGTGAAATTATTAATCATCCAGGAGCAGTTGCAGTAATTGCCATCACAGACAACAATAAAATTTTACTTGTTGAGCAGTACCGTAAAGCTCTTGAACGTTCCATTATAGAAATCCCTGCCGGTAAGCTGGAAAAAGGGGAGGAGCCAATTGTAACGGCCCGCCGCGAATTGGAGGAAGAGACAGGGTATACGTCTGATCATTTCGAATTTATTCAGGCTTTCGCTACTTCACCGGGTTTTGCGGATGAAATTATTCATATTTACGTAGCAGAAAAGTTAAAAAAATTAGACATTCCTGCTGATTTAGACGAAGATGAATTTGTGGAGTTAATGGAAGTATCACTGGAAGAAGCAGAAGCGATGGTTGCGGACGGCCGTATTTACGATGCCAAAACGGCTTTTGCGATTTTATGGCTGAAATTTAAAATGAAATTAAATCAATAATTGTTTACGCATAAGGACAATTTATGTGCATAAGTTGTATGGACAAGGAGGCGTCCAAATGCGTAAATATCTATATATTCAATATACTTCGATGATCGTCGTATGTTTCATTTGTGGTGTAGTTTGTTATCAGTTATTCGATATTGGACAAGTGCAGCAAATTATTAAATATAGTGATCGTAGACTGCTCCAAATGGAAAAACCAGAATTGCTTTGGAGTGTAGTTCCTTTCATAGTTGCCTTAAGTATTGTATTATTCTTTTCGACACATAAATATTTGCCGCGTATAGGCCTTATTTTTATTGCAATAAAAGTAACGTTTTTAGGCTTTAGCTCGGTTTATTTACTAGTACAGCATGAATCTATTAAACTCTATGCATTTTGGTGGTTTCCATTTCAGTTAATATATTGTGTATTATTAATTATGCTCTATCAAATAACTACTAAAACTACGAGTAGACGAGCCTTGAAAACGGTGATGCCATGGAAAAAGATTATGTTCCTGATAGTCGTGATGATAATTGTTTTTGCAGTCGAAAATTTAGCAATTACTTATTTATTTAAATAATCATTGTCTTGTAATGAGATTTACTCATTTGGTATAATGAAAAGAGTTTAGGAGGGCGTCACATATGGAGAGCCGTATTGATCGAATTAAAAAGCAACTGCATAGTGCGAGCTATAAGCTGACGCCACAGCGAGAAGCAACAGTAGCGGTTTTACTGGAGCATGAGGAAGATCATTTAAGTGCTGAGGATGTTTACTTATTAGTAAAAGAAAAGGCACCAGAGATTGGACTAGCTACTGTATACCGTACATTGGAGCTTTTAACAGAGCTGAAAATTGTCGATAAAATAAATTTTGGTGATGGGGTGTCCCGTTATGATTTACGTCAAGAGGGCGCGAAGCATTTCCATCATCATCTAGTTTGTATCGAATGTGGCGCAGTAGATGAAATTCAAGAAGATTTACTAGAAGATGTAGAAGAAATTGTGGAGAAACGTTGGAACTTTATAATCAAAGATCACCGTCTTACATTCCATGGCATCTGCTGGCGTTGTCATGATAATAATGACAACTCTGGAGACAGCAATGCATAATCTATAATCAAAAAAAGGGACAGCATATTTTGCTGTTCTTTTTTTGTGCGCTATTTTGTTATTACCGGGCAATTATTAGCGAGCATTGCACAAAAAAACTCTATTTCCCTCAGTTGAGAGAAATAGAGTTTTACTATTTTTAATTATTTTCCCGGATGATGAGCAACAATTAGGATCTTACCTGCATCCAGATCATTCTTTGCAGTTGCATGTTCATTTTCGCCTACACCGATGTCAGCAAGCTGATGGTGAAGATCTTCCGGAGTACTTTGGAAGAAATTTTTAATTGATGCCAAGAAGCCTTTATCATTTTCTGTTGTTCCAGGAGTTTTGCTCGCATCAACATCGAAAAAGTCAGCAATATCTTCCGCACGTTTATTGCTGTTTGCGAAAACATGAATATGATCGCGTTCATAGCCCTCTGTAATAAATGATTCGATTACTGATTTTGCTTGCACACCGTTTTCTACTGATTTGATAATTGCCATATATATACACTCTCCTTTGTTTGAATACTTATGTTATTCCCGAACTCATACAATTAAAACGTTAAGAGATTCATACAGTCGTAATTCAGCTTTCAGGAGAACGTGCATACAGATGAGAATTATCTTGTTTAGACGGCTACTGTTCTATAAGATCATGCATTTTTTTGATTTCTAAAAATTGCAGCTGATGGCCGTCAATTTCATGGATTTTAAACGCATAGTTTTCAAAAATAAATGTATCTTCAATATTCAGGTCCGGCATGTTTGTGAAGTACCAGCCCCCGATTGTATCAACATTCGGATCTTCAATATCAAGAAACAGCAATTTAGAAATATCTTCAAGCAATACTTTTGAATAGACTAAATAATGGTCTTCACCGATTTTACGAATATCTGAAACTTCATCATCGTCAAACTCATCGCGAATTTCACCGACAAGCTCTTCCAGAATATCTTCAACGGTAATCATACCGCTCGTTCCGCCGTATTCATCAAGCAGGATTGCAATATGAATACGCTTTTTCTGCATAATTTGAAGCAAACTTTGAATTGGTGTTGTTTCAATTGTGCGAACGACCGGATTAATATAGTCTTCCAATTTAAATGTTGCCGGATCGATCCGGTTATTCATGCCAAGTGTTAAAAAGTCTTTAATATTTAAAAAACCTAATATATTATCGCGGTCCCCATCGTAAACCGGGTAGCGTGTATAGCGTTCCTCTGAAACTTGTGTTAAAACTTCTTCGAACGTTGCAGTCACATCAAAGCCGATAATATCTGTACGGGGAACCATAATTTCGCGGGCGATTTTATCATCGAATTCAAACACATTGTTTACATATTTTAATTCGTTGACATTGATCTCACCGGATTTATAGCTCTCGGATAGAAGCAGGCGCAATTCCTCTTCCGTATGAGAGAGTTCATGTTCGCTCGCTGGTCGCATCCCGAACAATTTCAATAATAAACGTGCTGAACCATTTAATAGCCAAATTAACGGGAACATAAGTTTATAGAATAATTGAATAGGCTTCGCGAATGCCAGAGTAATCGCTTCTGCTCTTTGAATAGCAATCGTTTTAGGTGCAAGTTCACCTACTACAACGTGGAAGAAAGTCGCTAAAAAGAATGCGCCACCTAATGTAAACCAATGAATATATTCTGTGCCAATTCCCATAGATTCGAATAGCGGGTGAAGTATAAACTCAAATGTGGATTCACCGACCATCCCGATTCCCAGTGCTGTTACCGTAATACCTAATTGACAGGCAGATAAATATTCATCAAGGTGGGTTGTTACATTTTTAGCTGAAATGGAACCGGCTTTACCTTCAGCTACAAGTTGGTCAATACGGGATTGACGTACTTTTACGATCGCAAATTCCGTTGCAACGAAAAAGGCCGTAAAAGCGATTAAAACCGAGAAAATAATTAAGTTAATGATTGTGGTCAAACGAGCGTCCTACTCACGAAGTAGAACGTTCACCTCCTAGTTATTTAAAATTAATAATAGTGATTGCATGAGAGCAACACTTTCAGGCGAAACTTTTTTGCGGAGTTTCTGCCGCTCTTTGTCATCTAAATGTTCCATTAATACCGTTACATCATGTTCAAGCTTGCGCATTTGCAATCGAATATCCTGAACATCGATTTCTTCGGGTTCATCTTTTGAAGGGCCAAGCGAGCGGTGAATTTCTTCAAGGCACTTGCCAAGCTTCTTCTGCTCTTCAATCCAGTGTATACGTTCAATCATCTCTTTATCATAGTAGCGATAATTGGATGCCGAACGTTCAACTTTTAGAAGGCCCAAATTCGTATAATAATCAATAGTTCGTTTTGTCACGCCAGTTGCTGCAGCAAGCTCTCCGATTTTTAGTTTGTCGATCCCAAATTATCACCTCAATCTGTCACGTTTTACTTTCAAGAATACCGTATATAGTACGTTTTGTAAATGGGATGCTATCATGTGGGGATGCTGAGCGGCATTGAAAAAATGAATGAACGAAGGATAAAACGTCACTTCAATTGTACGAAAATGGTAATATAAATGTATAGAATGCAAGAGGGGCGATTAATATGCAAGCTTTAAATGATTCAATAGAAGATTATCTACATTTTATTAAAGTCGAACGTCAGCTATCTGATAATACATTACAATCCTATAAGCGTGATTTAGTCGCATATGCCCGTCACATCCATCATGAGCAGCAGATCATGGAATTTGATAAAGTTATGCGCGAACATATTTTGCTTTATTTGGACAGCTTAAGGTCTGTAGGAAAATCATCGAAGACGATATCGAGACAGATTTCATCGATCCGTTCATTTCATCAGTTTTTATTGAGGGAAAAAGTGACGAATCAAGATCCTACCGTTCATTTGGAAATGCCTAAAAAAGAACTGTCTTTGCCAAAAGTATTATCAATAGAAGAAATTGATGCACTTTTGACAGCACCATCTGTCGAAAAACCACAGGGAACTCGGGATATTGCCATTTTGGAAATGATGTACGGTTCCGGAATGCGTATAAGTGAACTGATTGAACTGAACTTGGAGGATGTCCATATGACAATGGGATTCGTCCGTGTATTTGGTAAAGGCGGAAAAGAACGTATTATACCGCTTGGGAGAAGTGCGATTTCTGCATGTGTAAATTATTTGGAGCAGGCGAGACCTCAACTTTTAGGCAATGCACCTAAAAATGATGCGTTTTTCATTACGCAGAGAGGGAAAAGATTCACGAGACAAGGCTGCTGGAAAATCATTAAGGAACATGCAGCAGAAGCTGGCATTTCCAAAGAAATTACACCGCATGTTCTGCGCCATTCCTTTGCGACACATCTGATTGAAAATGGTGCCGATTTGCGTGCAGTACAGGAGCTTTTAGGACATGCAGATATATCAACGACACAAATTTATACACATGTAAGTAAAACTCGTTTATCGGAAGTTTATAAACAATTCCATCCGCGTGCTTAAAATCAGCATAATCGCGTAAGACTAATGGGGTGCTTAACTTTTTTCTATTAAAAATAAATCTTTTGAAATCGGATGTCTGACCTTTACTTTGTTTAGACGTTTTATGTAAAATAGAATGGAAGAAGAGGAGTTGAAAGCATTATGCAACCGTTTAAGAAAGTACATGTAATTGTAATGGATTCTGTTGGTATCGGTGAAGCACCGGATGCCGATAAATTTGGCGATGCTGGCTCAAATACATTAGGACATATCGCAGAAAAAATGAATGGCTTAAATATGCCGAATATGGAGAAAATGGGTTTATCGAATATCCGTGAACTTCAAGGCATTAATAAAACTGAAAAACCTGCTGCATTTTACGGCATGATGCAAGAAGCATCTGTTGGTAAAGATACAATGACAGGTCACTGGGAGATCATGGGACTGAAGATCGATACTCCGTTTAAAGTATACCCGGAAGGCTTTCCCGCAGAACTGATTTCTAAGCTGGAAGAAGCAACTGGCCGCAAAGTACTTTGTAATTTACCTTACAGTGGAACCGCTGTCATTGACGATTATGGTCCGGAACATATGGAAACAGGTGCAATTATTGTGTATACATCGGCAGACCCGGTTATGCAAATTGCAGCACATGAAGAAGTTATTCCAGTAGAAGAACTTTATAAAATTTGTGAAATTGCACGTGAATTAACATTGGATGCTGAATTTTTAGTAGGTCGTGTTATTGCCCGTCCGTTCGTTGGCGAACCAGGTAACTTTACACGTACATCAAACCGTCATGATTATGCATTGACGCCATTTGGACGCACGACAATGGCTGAAATGAAGGACGCAAATCTTGATGTCATTGCGATCGGTAAAATTTCGGACATCTTTAATGGTGACGGGGTAACGGAAGCGATTCGTACGAAAGACAACACGGATGGCATGGACAAAATGTTGGAAGTTGTTCGTCGTGATTTCCATGGTATCAGCTTCCTGAACTTAGTGGACTTTGATGCGAACTTTGGACACCGACGTGATCCGATTGGCTATGGTCAAGCATTGGAAGAATTTGATCGTCGTTTACCGGAAGTTATGGAAGCGTTATCAGACGATGATTTGCTGATTATTACGGCAGACCACGGGAACGATCCGACATTCCCTGGTACAGACCATACACGTGAATACGTACCGTTAATTGTT
Organism: Solibacillus isronensis; assembly: GCF_023715405.1. NCBI lineage: Bacteria > Bacillati > Bacillota > Bacilli > Caryophanales > Caryophanaceae > Solibacillus > Solibacillus isronensis. Next base: position 1,560,437 of record NZ_JAMBOC010000001.1, on the reverse strand, counting down.
TACTCACCGCGCTTTACAGCAGGATCAGAATTGCAGTTACGTGAAACATTTGCGGATATTGCTGCAACAATTGCAGATAATTTTAATATTGCAGCACCGCAATTCGGAAAAAGCTTTTTATCAGAGCTGAAATAAGGGGGATTTTCCACATGAGAATGGTAGATATTATTGAAAAAAAACGTAACGGCGAAGAATTGACAACAGCTGAAATTCGTTTCTTTGTAGAAGGATATACAGATGGCACGATCCCTGATTATCAGGCAAGTGCGTTATGTATGGCAATTTACTTTAAGGATATGACAGATCGCGAACGCGCGGATTTAACAATGGCGATGGTTGAATCAGGTGACCAGATTGACCTTTCTTCAATTGCAGGCGTAAAAGTGGACAAACACTCAACAGGCGGAGTTGGCGATACAACGACATTGCCGTTAGCTGCAATGGTAGCAGCTGTCGGTGTTCCGGTAGCAAAAATGAGTGGTCGTGGTTTAGGGCACACAGGCGGTACGATTGACAAGCTTGAAGCGATTGAAGGTTTCCACGTTGAATTAACAAGTGAAGAGTTTTCAAAACAAGTAAATGAAATCGGCATGGCTGTTATCGGTCAATCGGGCAACTTAACACCAGCGGATAAAAAGCTATATGCGCTACGTGATGTTACAGGAACAGTTTCAAGCATTCCGCTAATTGCCGGCTCTATTATGTCGAAGAAAATTGCTGCAGGTGCAGATGCCATTGTTCTTGATGTTAAGACAGGTGACGGCGCATTTATGAAAACGATTGAAGATTCAATTAAACTTGCTGAAGCGATGGTGAAAATCGGAAATAACGTTGGCCGTAAAACGATGGCAATTATTTCGGATATGAGTCAGCCTTTAGGATATGCAATCGGAAATGCTCTTGAAGTTCAAGAAGCAATCGATACATTAAAAGGTAAAGGTCCGGCTGATTTAAATGAACTTTGCTATACATTAGGATCTCAAATGGTTGTTGTTGGCGGCAAAGCAAAAACAATCGAAGAGGCTCGAAAAATGCTGGAGGAAGTTGTAGATAACGGGGCAGCATTGGAAGTACTGAAAAAATTCATCGCTGCACAAGGCGGAGATGCTTCAGTCGTTGATGACCCATCTCGTTTACCTCAGGCGAAATTCAAATTTGATGTACCGGCAAAACAGGCTGGCTATGTCTCAAAAATTGAAGCGGATGATATCGGAACAGCTGCAATGCTTCTTGGTGCAGGTCGTGCAACGAAGGAATCTGAAATTGACTTAGCGGTAGGGCTTGTCCTTCATAAAAAAGTAGGCGATCAAGTCGAAGTAGGCGAATCGCTAATGACAATCCATGCTAATACAGAAAATGTCGACGCAGTATTAGAAAAGATTTATGCACATGTATACATTTCTGCTGAAAAAGTCGAATCACCAAAATTAATCGAAGCAATTATTACACAATAATAATAATTAGGAGTCTTCCGCAATCAAGAATGGATTGCGGAAGACTTTTTTTGTTCTTTAAATATTTTAAGAATATGTTACACTAGGAAGTGTATTACTGCTTAATGTAATAAAAATTCTGTTTTATGAATATTTATAAGAAGAAGGGATACTATGAAAGTTAAGTGGTCTGGAAGATTTGAAGGCTATTCATTCGCCCATTTCAAAAAGGATTTATTATCTGGGACGATTGTCGGGATTATTGCTGTACCGTTGGCGATGAGTTTTGCCATTGCCTCGGGGGTCAAACCGGAATACGGAATTTACACAGCAATTATCGCAGGTATTTTAATTTCCTTACTAGGAGGTTCAAAATTCCAAATTGGCGGTCCGACAGGTGCATTCGTTCCGATTTTGCTTGGAGTTGTCCTCGTTTACGGGTATGAAAACTTGCTCATCGCAGGTTTAATGGCGGGGATTATGCTGCTGCTGATGGGGATTTTCAGGCTGGGGTCCCTGATTAAATTTATCCCGAGGCCCGTTACAGTCGGTTTTACAGCAGGGATTGCCGTCATTATTTTTACCGGACAAATCGGAAATTTTTTAGGGTTAACAAATATGGAGCAGCATGAGAAGTTTCATATGAATGTTCTTGAAATTGCTTCCCATATTGAAAGTGTTAATTTTTATAGTTTACTCGTTGCAATTATTAGTTTCGCATTAATACTTATGGCACCGAAAGTTTTACCGAAAGTACCGGGTGCCCTTATTGGAATTCTTGTGTCATCCGTTGTAACGGTGCTTTTTTTACAGGGGCATGTTGCGACAATTGGTTCCACATATGGTGCAATACCGAATACACTTCCTCAGTTCCACATACCGGAAATAACATTTGAACGTATATACATGCTCATCGGGCCAGCGTTTGTCATTGCAATGCTAGGCGGAATTGAATCGCTGCTATCGGCGGTTGTTGCAGACGGCATGACGAACAGCAAGCATAACAGTAACCGGGAACTGATCGGGCAAGGGGTTGCCAATATTGTGACACCGTTTTTTGGAGGAATACCTGCTACTGGTGCAATTGCACGAACGGCTACTAATATTAAATCCGGTGCTGTTTCGCCAATGTCAGGGGTAATCCATGGTATCTTCGTTTTAATCACGTTATTATTGCTCGCGCCATTAGCGGTACATATTCCACTTGCGAGTTTAGCACCTGTACTCATGATGGTCGCATGGAATATGAGCGAACGTCACCATTTCGTACACATTCTAAAATTGAAATCCGGAGATTCGCTTGTTCTATGTATTACATTTTTATTGACTGTATTTATGAGCTTAACGGTTGCTGTAATGGCTGGACTCATTTTAGCGGTGATTCTTTTTGCGAAAAGTATGAGCGATAGCCTGACTGTTTCCAAAGTGCTGCCGAATATGGAGAGAGCGAACGGAAAGTTGCAGCCTCAGATTGTATCGGATTTTCATGATTGTCCACAAATCAGTATTTATACAATAGAAGGTCCTCTATTTTTCGGTGCTGCTGAAAAGTTTGAACAGACGCTGCTGAATACAATACAGGAACGTCCGAAAGTGTTTATCCTTCGAATGCGAAAGGTACCGTATATCGATTCGACAGGGGAAGAGTATTTCCGCAATATCCTTCAACATATAAAGTCATATGGCGGTAAAGTTTTCGTAACAAATGTTCAGCCGGGATTAGAGCAGATGCTAAAGCGAAGCGGGTTATATGATTTAATGGAAGCGGAACATTTTTATCATACGACAAGTGACGCAATATCAGCGGCATGCCAGTATATCGAGTTAAATAAATGTATTGGATGCACGCACTATGCGTTTAAAGAATGCCAATTGCTAGCAAATGGCATCCCACTATCGGAGCATGAAGTGCAGGCACAGAAAAAATTGACCGAAGCAACAATATAACATGTATAAAAGTAAAAAAAAGAACAAAGAATAAGAGACTGAATGGAAAGGTAAAACTTTCTGTTCAGTCTCTTTTTTCATGTTAGGAATGATTAAAAATAGACCGCGCTACCTATACTGATTTTAGTTGTCGCACGAGCACTACTTTTAACGAATGAGCACTAGTTTTGTCAGCTAGATAGGATTATTTCTCAACTTGCCGAATTTGCATGCAAGAAGGAGGCGATGTAGGTGAACTTTAATTTAACGATGTATCCAAATGATGTATTGATTGTCCAACTATTTGGCGAACTGGATCATCATGAGACAGAAAAAGTGAGAACACATATATCGAAAGCTATTTTACAAGGAAATGTAAAATTACTCGTTTGGAATTTAGAGCATTTGCATTTTATGGACAGTTCCGGAATTGGGTTAGTGCTTGGCAGAATGCGAGAACTCCGAGCTGTCGATGGACAAACAATTTTGTTAAATCCGTCAAAAACGATGCAAAAAATATTCCAGTATTCCGGTTTAGGAAATCTCATACAATTTGCATCTGAACAGCAAGTTATTTCACACAGCGAGGGGGATTGTCAATGGATAACGAAATGACGCTAACTTTTTTGGCGCGCAGTGAAAATGAAGGGTTGGCACGTATTGCCGTTACAAGCTTTATGGCACAACTCGATCCGACAATTGAAGAACTATCGGAATGTAAAACAATCGTATCAGAAGCTGTATCGAATGCCATTATTCATGGTTATGCCGATAATCCGCATGGCATCATTACTGTTTATGCGGTTCGTTACGGTTCAGAAGTAAGTGTGACAATTAAAGATGAAGGTTGCGGAATTGAAGATATCGAACAAGCACGTGAGCCATTATTTACAACGAAGCCGGAGCTAGAACGTTCCGGAATGGGCTTTACAATCATGGAAAGTTTTTCGGATTTCCTGCAAGTAGAATCCGTACTAGGAAAAGGCACAGTCGTAACATTCACAAAACAAATTTTGCCAATAGGGACACTCGTGACATAACGAAATAAGGGGATGGGGAACATCGAGCAGTCATCTGAAACGTTATTAACGCAAGCTTATATGCGTGAACTAATCGCAAAGTCACAACAAGGCGATCAAGTTGCGAGAAAAACGATGATTGAAGGAAATACTAGACTTGTTTGGTCTATCGTTCAACGCTTTGCGTCAAGAGGTGTTGAACTGGAAGATTTGTTTCAAATTGGCTGTATTGGCTTAATGAAATCGGTTGATAAATTCGACTTGTCCTATGAAGTGAAATTTTCCACATATGCAGTGCCGATGATAATTGGGGAGATTCAACGTTTTTTAAGAGATGACGGCATGGTAAAGGTAAGTCGTTCTATAAGGGAATTGAATTACAAAATTCGTCATGCGACTGATGACTATTTAAAAACGAATGAAAAACCTCCATCTGTTGCAGAATTGGCTGAAATATTGCAAGTTTCACAAGAAGATATTTTATTGGCAACTGATGCAATGCGTGATCCGGCGAGTTTGCATGATCAGCTCTTTGAAAATGATGGAGATTCCATTACATTAATGGATCAGATGCGTGACGATAAGTCTGAGCTTGCATTTGATTATGTGCCATTGAAAGACATGTTGAAGAGACTAGGGAAACGGGAACAATCGATTATTTATTTCCGCTATTATCTGGATTTAACCCAAACGGAAATTGCCGATCGTCTCGGTATCTCACAAGTACAAGTATCACGATTGGAAAAGAAAATACTAGCCCAGTTGAAATCATGGATGGATCAGTCTACATTAAGCAGATAAGTTAAGTGACCCGCAATTACTCCATGGTGCATTAGACTAAATATGAATAAGCGGTGAAAAAATGACAAATCAGCTTTTTACATCAATGAAAATTGCAGAAGGATTTTTTAATTCACAATTTGAACCAGATAAAAATTTTGATTTATGTATTAAAGAAATTATGATCAAAAATTTGCCGACATTAACGGTATATGTGAGCGGGCTCGTAAATGGAGACAGTTTGACAGAAATTCTTTCGGAATTACAGCGTGACAATGAGGAAGAAGAAATTCTGGATGAACAGGACTATTTTCACGCCCACTTCAATTATTATGGGGTAGATTTAGCGAAATCGATTGATGACTTTATGCTCGGCGTATTAAGTGGCCGGGTAGGCTTTGTAACGAAGAGCGGTTATTGTTATTTGGCGGAATTCCGGAATTATCCGGGTCGGAATCCGGAAGAGCCGGATAATGAAAAGGTTATTCGTGGTTCGCGCGATGGTTTTGCCGAAAATATTATTTTGAACACGGCATTAGTTCGTCGACGAATTCGAAGTGAAAAGCTGCGATTTCAAATGCACCATGTAACGACCTATAGTCAAACAGATGTCGTTCTTTCCTATATGAGTGATTTAGTCAATGATAAGCATCTTAACTGGCTTGTTGAACGACTTCAGCAAATTAGGCATGATGGGTTAACGATGAGTGACAAATCGCTGGAGGAATGGCTGTTTAAACAGAAATATCACCCGTTGCCTTTTGTGCGTTATACGGAGCGGCCTGACATTGTAGCTGCCCATATTTTAGAGGGGCATATTGCGATAATGGTCGATACATCGCCTTCTGTAATGCTTATTCCTGTCACCATGTTCCATTTGCTGCAGCATGCGGAAGAATATCGCCAGGCGCCGTTAGTCGGTACGATGATGCGGTTTCTTCGTTTTGGAGCGGTTATTTTAAGTTTTCTTTTACTTCCTTTTTGGTATTTACTCGTTACACATCCTGAGTTACTCCCCGATAAGTTAGCATTTATCGGGATAAATGAAAGTGGTGAAATTCCTATATTCCTGCAAATATTAATTGCGGATATCGGAATTGAATATTTGCGAATTGCTGCGATTCATACACCGACACCGTTATCGACTGCAATGGGTTTAATCGCCGGTATTATCATCGGACAAATTGCGATTGACGTTGGACTATTTTCAAGTGAAATTGTTTTATATACCGCGATTACCGCAATTTTTACATTTGCTATTCCGAACTACGAATTGAGTATTTCAGTGAAAGTTTTCCGTTTGATGTTGTTAAGTGCGACGGCGTTATTTGGTATCAATGGATTCTTTATTGGCGGATTCCTGATTTTTACGTACTTATGCTCATTAAAGCCGATGAATGTTCCGTATTTATGGCCTCTTGTTCCGTTTTTCCCAAAGGCGTTCGCACGTGTCATTATTCGGACACCTATGTCGGAGGATGCTCCAAGACCATTTATAGTGAACGCAAAAAAGCGAAAACGTGTATAAACATGAATTGCATCACTTTGACACCTATGTTAAAGTTCTCATATAATATTTTGTGATTTTTGAGAATATTAGCGAGGATTAGCTAAAGTCAGGGGAGAATACGATGCATTTATATGGAACACAGCAAATTAATGAACTCGGCCATTTAACAATTGGCGGAGTAGATACAATTGAATTGGCAAAACAATACGGGACACCGTTATTCGTTTATGATACAGCGTTAATTCGTAAACGTTCACGCGGCTTTATCGATACATTTGAACAATTAGGTGTAAAAGCGCAAGTTGCTTATGCATCTAAAGCATTTGCCTGTGTTGCGGCATATCAGTTAGCTGCGCAGGAAAACCTGTCGCTGGATGTTGTATCAGGAGGAGAACTTTATACAGCGATTAAAGCTGGATTCCCGGCAGATCGCATCCATTTCCATGGCAATAATAAATCGGTTGCCGAACTTGAATTGGCGTTTGAAACGGGAATCGGTTGTATTGTAGTCGATAACTTTTACGAGATTTCGTTAATTAAAGAAATTGCACAGCAGAAAAATCAGCAAATGAAAATTTTATTACGTGTAACACCAGGTGTTGAAGCACATACACATGATTTTATTACAACAGGTCAAGCAGATTCTAAATTTGGCTTTGACTTAAATAATGGACAAGCTGATGAGGCATTTAAGCAAGTAGTAAACGATGAACATATCGAACTATTAGGTTTACATTGCCACATCGGCTCTCAAATTTTTGAAACAGAAGGCTTTAGTTTGGCAGCAGGTAAAGTAATGCAAAAAATGGGTGCATGGAAGGAACAGCACGGTTTTATTGCACAGGTACTGAATCTTGGCGGTGGCTTCGGAATCCGTTATACAGAAGAGGACAAGCCTTTAGAACCTCATGAATATGTTGCGGACATGATTCGAACAGTGCAGGATGAAAGTAAAAAACTTAATTTGGCAATGCCGGAAATTTGGATAGAGCCAGGCCGCTCTTTAGTTGGAGATGCTGGTACATCACTGTACACAATCGGTTCTCAGAAAACAGTACCAAATGTGCGTGAATATATTGCTGTTGATGGCGGGATGAGCGATAATATCCGTCCAGCACTTTACGATGCAAAATATGAAGCGATAATTGCCAATAAAGCAAATGATCCAAAAACAAGTACATACACTGTTGCAGGTAAGCTATGTGAGTCAGGAGATAAGTTAATTATTGATGCGTCATTACAAAATGCACATACCGGTGATATTTTAGCGATGTTCTGTACAGGGGCATACGGTTATTCGATGGCATCAAACTATAACCGTGTTCCAAGACCGGCAGTTGTGTTCGTTGAAAATGGAGAGCACCAATTAGCGATTAAACGTGAAAGCTATGAAGATTTAGTGACAAATGATTTGCCGTTAACATTTACAAAGGGTGAATAGCCGTTGAAATTATCAAAGCAAGCTAAATGGGGTTTCGGTCTATTAATTGGAATTGTGATTTGGTCGCTCTTGTTTATTTACATTATTAGTCCGCTAATTTACAAATTTTCAAACTGAACGTTGGAAAATTGTGTTATTGCATTTCGGTCGATCTTTTGATAGGATGTGCAATGGTAGAATTGAGGGAATGTAAAATGTTAGTTCGATATAAAAAAGCACTTGAAAAAATTGCAATGGGATTAATTTCGTTAATGCCGCAAGAAAAAGATATTAAACGCTTAATGGAAACCATTCAACATTATGATCAAAATGAAAATTGGACACTTTTCTTATGGAAAAATGGCGAAGAATATGTAGGGGCTATTGGGATTGCAGAAGAAAAAGATGCTGCAATCGTCCAACATATTACAGTCATCCCATCGTATCGGGGTGAAGGTGTCGCATTAAAGATGTTACATGAACTGCGGAATATGGGGTATGAGCATATTCAAGCGAATGAAGATACAAGTGCATTTGTCCAGAAATGTATACCTATATTAAAAGAAGTCGACTAATTTACTGTCGACTTCTTTTTTTTAATTCTCTAGCTTCAAGTATTTCAGTCCGGTCCCGAAGCATATGTTTATTGAAAATAAAGTGTGAATCCATTAGAGGAATCGACTTTATTCTTTCATGTACCAATTCTTGAAGCTGTCGATCTGTAATAGGCAGTGTAAAGTGTGCGAATGGTTCATTTTCCTGCATTTTTCGAAGTTGGTTTTTCATTAGGCGAAGCAGTTGTCTTACATCGATAAACTCGAAAAATTGACTATTATGATTCAGCTCAAAGTTAACAATGGCTTTCTCCATTATGCGTGCAGCGCCAGTAACATTTGCCCGCCGAAAGTGGTACATACCTGTCGCAAGCTGGACATAGCCTACTAACGGATGGAGCTTTTCTTTTGGTGCAATTTCTTTCCAATATTCTTCTAAAACTTCATGGCATTCAAAATAGTCATTATTGCCATTAAAATAGGCGCAATAATCGATAAATAGTGGATGAAACAAAGGATGCATTGTTGTCCCCTTTCCTCTATACTAATTAGATAGGTTCTGCTATATTTTGTTGAATTTTGACGAATAAAGTAACTAGCAAAACGTAAAATTAATCATAGCGAATTAGATGCTAATGATAATTTCCGATTAACGATAGGTGGTATTTTATGTCTTACGAAGTGAAACTAGACGCCTTTAGCGGGCCACTAGATTTATTATTGCATTTAATTCATCGTTTGGAAATTGATATATATGATATTCCAATGGCGGAATTAACGGAACAGTATATTGATCATATCCATGCGATGCAAACATTGGAACTGAATGAAGCAAGCGAGTATTTAGTAATGGCCGCAACATTATTGGCGATTAAAAGCCGTATGCTCATTCCGATTAATGAAAACGAAATCGATGCAGAGGAGCTCGAAATAGATGAGGTCGATCCACGGGAAGAGCTTGTTGCACGTTTAATCGAATATAAAAAGTATAAAGAAGCAGCTGTTCAACTTCAGGAATTGGAAACAGAACGCGGGCAAGTGTTCACGAAAGCGCCTGCAGACTTGTCGGAATTTATGCCGGAAGAACAATTAGCGCTTTTTGATCAAAATGTAAATGTTTACGATATGTTAAGTGCGTTTCAAAAACTGATGCGTCGTAAACAGTTGAAAAAACCATTGTCAACGCGTATCGCAAGACAGGAAATTTCAGTGAAGGAACAAATGCGTTCCGTTGTGAACATTTTAAAAAATGCAGGCGGAAGAGTGATGTTCTCGCAATTGTTTGAAGCAGAGGATAAGCCAATGCTTGTATTGACGTTTTTAACATTACTGGAATTAATGAAGCGCCAAGTGATTTTTGTCGAACAGCAAAATAACTTCGATGATTTATCTGTATTATTGACAAAAGAGGAGATCAATGATGAATTCGAACAACTTACTGAGCCGAATTGAGGCACTATTATTCGTAGCTGGTGATGAAGGTATGACCGTTAAACAACTTGCACAATATATAGAAGTAGAACCTATGGATATTGAAGCGGGATTAAGCGAACTCCTGTCTCATTACAATGAGGAGGAAATGCGGGGAATTACATTAAAACAGCTTGCCGGTACATATCAGTTAACAACAAAACCGGAAGTGACGGACACATTGAAAAAATTAATTGAAAACCCGACAAATCAAGTATTAACCGCAGCTTCATTAGAGGTTCTGGCAATTATAGCGTATAAGCAGCCGATCACGCGCGCGGAAGTGGAAGATCTGCGAGGGGTGAAAAGCGAACGCCCGATTGCGACACTCGTTTCTAGGGCGCTCGTACAGGAAGTTGGCAGGGCGGAAGGAACAGGACGGGCAATCTTATATGGTACGACAAAAGAATTCCTAAATTATTTTGGCTTAAAAAATATTAAAGAATTGCCGCCTTTACCGGAAGAAGTCGATCAGGAAGATGATCAGCCGACTGATTTATTTTTAACAAAGTTCCAGGAAACATTTAACCAAAACTAAAGGAGTGGCCTGTTGAAAAAGTGGTTTGTTTCTATTGTTGTATTGTTCGTATTTTTGAGTAGTTCGTCACAAATTCAGGCGGCGTATAATAGCTATGTTGTTATCGATGCGGAAAATGGACGGACATTAATGGGTGTGAATGAACATGCACGCCTGCCGATTGCCAGCCTGACAAAAATCTGGACGGCCCTGGTTGTTTTAGAAAATAGTGAGCTTACCGATGAAGTTGTCATTTCGAAGGAAGCCTCGCTTGTTGAAGGCTCATCAATTTACTTATTGGAAAACGAGACGTATACGATTGATTACTTGCTTCATGGTTTAATGATGCAATCAGGAAATGATGCCGCTACTGCGCTGGCGGAACATATTGGAGGATCTGTAGAGGGCTTTGTTCAGCTTATGAACGAGAAGGCAGAGCTTTATCAATTGAATGAAACAACTTTTACAAATCCTACAGGGCTGCACAATGAAGCCCATTTATCCTCTGCCTACGATACGGCAAAGATGCTGCAAATTGCGATGATGAATCCACAGTTCAGAAAAATTGCATCTACTCAAAATTTTTCGGATGGCAGGCAGTGGAGAAATAAACACCGGCTTATGCATGAGAAGATAGGAGCCGTTGCAGGGAAAACAGGCTATACAAAAGTGGCTGGAAGAACATTGGCAACTTATTTTGAACGGGAACAAAAGTCATTTGTTGTCGTTACTATTAACGAAGGAAATGATTGGAATATCCACCGGAACTTGGCGGATTTTGTCGACAATAATTTTGAACATAAAACGATTGTGAAGAAAGGGAAATATAATGCGAACGGGTTGGCAATCGAGTTAGATGAACCGTTCCAAATGCTGCTTCATAAGAAAGAACGACCGAATTTTGAGCATATTGTAAAAGTTTCACGGCTGAAAGGGTCGGATCGAGGGGTTTGGCTTTTATACGCAGATGAATCGCTCGTATCATCAAAACTCGTTACAGTAAAATAATCCAAAAAGTGAAATACTTTAACTTCAGGATTGAAGTTAAGCCCCCCGGAGATGTCATGGATTCGAAAAAGAGTTCTTAAAAGGAAGTCAGCTTAAAAGCGTCGCATCATGCGACAACGGCTGACTGACCCACATCCAGTGGGCCTCAAAGCCGAATCCAGACGCAATTACGCCAGAGCGTAATTGATTAAGTTCTAAAAGTATGACATAATTTTTATTCGTTAAGGATTTATTTTCGCTCGTATTTGTGGATTACAGCAATAGTATTTAATAATTAACAAAGCAGTAAATGAAAAGTGCAGGGACGAATGCTGAAGAAGTATGCGTCTTTGCAGTTTATCAATCAATGAGGTGAACTTATGGAAAGATTACAAAAAGTGATTGCCTATGCAGGCGTTGCATCACGACGTAAAGCAGAGCAATTAATCGTAGAAGGTAAAGTAAAAGTAAATGGAGTCGTAGTTAAAGAGCTTGGTACAAAAGTATCCAACTCGGACACGATTGAAGTTGAAGGCGTAAAACTGGAAAAAGAAGATAAAGTTTATTTCCTGCTATATAAACCACGTGCCTATATTTCAGCAGTAACTGATGATAAAGGTCGAAAAACAGTAACTGATATTTTTAAAAAGCATGTTCACCAACGTATTTTCCCGGTAGGTCGTTTAGATTATGATACGACTGGATTATTGCTTTTAACGAATGACGGCGAGTTTTCAAACTTAATGACACATCCGAAATTCAAAATCGATAAAACATATATTGCACGTGTTAAAGGGATTCCAACAAAACAAGGTTTAATGAAACTACAAAACGGAATTAAGCTGGAAGACGGAAAAACGGCTCCTGCAAAAGTTAGCATGACAAGCTTTGATGAGAATGCTGGTAAAGCGATTTGTGAGATTACCATTCATGAAGGGCGAAATCGTCAAGTCCGTCGTATGTTTGAAGCAATCGGTACACCTGTCGTGAAATTAAAACGTGAGCGCTTTGCATTTTTAGATTTAACTGGACTTAGCCCAGGCGAATACCGTCAGCTGACAAAACATGAAGTAAAACTACTACGTGTATTAGCTGAAACAGGAAAAATTGAGTATAACAATTAATAGTTTAAGAAATTCATAAATCATTCTGAAAGAAAAGAATTTAAATTTTGTAATAATTTGCTATAATAGGCAACAGTAGTTGCTGAAGTGGAAGGGGGTTTTTTATTTTGGAAAAAAAGAAACAACGTTCTGTGACTCGCGGTATCATTTTAACCATTTTAGCAATCGCAATCGGATATACAGTTTACGCTGCCGTAACGAAAGATAAAATTAATATTGTACAAGCCGGGGCACAGGCGCCTGATTTTGAAGTAGTAGATTTGCATGGTGAAAAGCATAGATTGAAAGACTACGAGGGAAAGGGTGTCGTACTGAATTTCTGGGGTACATGGTGTGAGCCGTGTGAACGCGAATTCCCTGCAATGACTCGTCAATATGCAGAATTTAAGGGCCAGGATGTTCAAATTATTGCCGTTAACTTCGCACAGTCTGAATTCGAAGTAAAAAAATATGTGGCGAATATGGGGATGACGTTCCCGGTTGCGATCGATAAAACGAAAAGTGTTTTCACTGCCTATAATATTGGACCCCTGCCTACATCAATTTTCATTAAACCCGACGGTACAATAGACCGTATTATTACTGGAGAAATGACCGAAGGAGAAATTGTGCAATATATGGGGTCAATAAAGCCGGAATAGGAGTTTTTACGCAATGAATAAACTACTTTGTGAATGCGGGCATGAAAATCCTGAAGGTACAACACTCTGCCAAAAATGCGGTTCTCCATTATCCGCAGAGGAAAAAAGCAAAAAAATTGCAGATATGCGGTACGAAGGGACAGCCATTCGTTCAAAAACTTATAACAAGTCAGTTATTGATAAGGTTTGGAATTTTTTCTCAAGTGTAAAAGTCGGAATTACGCTCATTATTATCAATTTAATAGCAGCATCAATTGGTACAATACTGCCTCAGGAGTTTTATATAAGCGTAGCAACAGACCCGGAGAAGGAAAAGTACTATTCAGATGTTTATGGATGGTTCGGTGAAATATACTACGCGTTAGGTTTATCGGATCTTTATTCATCCCTATGGTTCCAATTACTTGTATTAATGTTAGGTGTGTCCATTATTATTGCAAGTATTGATAGAGGTATTCCATTACATAAATCTTTAAAAAATCAACGAGTGAAACGACATACAAACTTTATGAAGCGTCAGCGAATTATCGGTGAAGGGAAACCAAGTGAAACGCCTGAACAAACGCTCCAGCTCGTTGAACAATCTTTAAAAAATTTAAAATACAATGTGCGTCGTGAAAATGATTCCATTTTAGCGGAACGCGGGCGTTTTTCCCGCTATGGTGCTTACGTAAACCATGTTGGATTAATTGTCTTTCTGATTGGGGTCATGCTCCATCTAGTACCGGGCATGTACGTGGATGAATCGATGTGGCTTCGTGAAGGCGAGACACGTGCTGTACCAGGTATGGACGGGTACTTTCTGAAGAATGACAAATTTATTCTTGAAACTTACGACAATGTTCCCCAGGGCGAGCAGATCAAACAAGGGGTCAATGTAGTCGCGAAAAACTTCCAGACAGACGTGACATTGTATAAACAGAAAGAAAACAGTGTGCCGGGACAGGCGGAAAACCTGGAAGAAGTAACGAAATACGGAATTCAGGTAAACCATCCGCTGAAGCATGAGGGCTATGCATTTTATCAGATGGATTTCCGTTTAAATGAGATTAAAACAATGGTGTTTGATTTAACGAATAAGGAATCGGAAGAATCGCTTGGTCAAATTAGCATTGATTTAACGAACCCGCAGGAAGTGTATACGCTCGAAAATGGCGCACAAGTCGAATTAATGGGTTATTATCCGGACTTTTCAGGTTTTAAAGAAGGCGTACCGCAAACTGTGTCCCAAACACCGAATAATCCGGCATTTATTTTTAAAATGATTACTCCTGAAACACCTGAAGGAGAAACAAGCTTTGTTGCGATTCAGCAAACGCTTGAGCCTGAAGGTGACAATATTTATAAAATGAAGTTTTCGAATGTGGAAACACGCCATATGTCTGGTTTAACGATCCGTTATGATCGGACAATCCCTATTCTAATCGTAGGGGGTATTATCTTTATGATTGGTGTTGCAATCGGTTCCTATTGGAATCATCGCCGTATATGGATTGAACAGTTGGCGGATGGAACAATACGTCTGGCGGCACATACGAATAAAAACTGGTTTAGTATGAAAAAAGATTTAGATGCATTAACGAAGCATGCTCATTTACCGCAATACGTAGATCAACAGGAAATAGAAAACAATGAACATGTTGAAACAGAAAAGGATGGTAAAACCTTATGAGTTTAATCGATTTAAGCGGTTATTTACTGTATGCTGCATTCATTTCTTACTTAGTTGGTACATTTTTATTTGCAGGCGCAATTAAAGTGAAAAATGACACGGCAGCAACACGGGCGGATAAATACGGTAAAATTGCCCTTGTTGTTACAATTATCGGTTTTGTTGCACAGTTAGGTTATTTCATTACGCGTTGGGCGTATACAGGACATGCACCGGTTAGTAATATGTTTGAATTTACTACAGCATTCGGTATGTTCATAGTACTATCGTTTATCGTCATTTACATTACGTATAAAGTTGCAGCATTAGGTGTTGTTGCTTTACCAATTGCATTATTGATAATTGCCTTTGCCTCTATGTTCCCGACAGAGGTAAGTCCTTTAGTACCTTCACTGCAAAGTCATTGGCTGACGATACATGTTACGACTGCAGCACTAGGGCAATCGATTTTTGGGATTAGTGCGGTAGCCGGACTTATTTACTTGCTCAGAAATGTGAATATGGACGAGCGCTCAAAAGAAAGCTTTTGGCTGGAAACAGTCATGTTCTGCTGTGTACTAGTTGTAGGATTTGTTGCAGCAACGGTTACATTCAACGCCATGGGTTATGAAGCAAAGTATGAATACGTTGATACATTGGATCAAGTCAATACATCTACGTATTTGATGCCGGCTGTTTTCGGTATGAATGAATATGTGGAACTGTCTGAAGACCGTATGACACCATTATTTGAGTTGCCTGCATTGATTGATGCACGAAAGCTAACAACTGTTTTCTGGTCTGTTCTATTCGGTACAATTATTTATATATTGATTCGACTGATCTTTAGAAGAAAGATAGCGAAAATGTTCCAGCCATTAGTAAAACGGGTGAACTCGACGCTGATGGACGAAATCGCCTACCGTTCAATCTTGATTGCTTTTCCGATTTTCACATTAGGCGCGCTTATTTTTGCGATGATTTGGGCACAGGAAGCATGGGGCCGATTTTGGGGCTGGGATCCAAAAGAAGTATGGGCACTTATTACATGGCTGTTTTATGCAGCATTTTTACACCTTCGCCTCTCAAAAGGTTGGGAAGGAAGAAAGAGTGCATGGCTTACGGTAATCGGTTTCCTTATTATTTTATTCAATTTAGTCGTAGTTAATCTAGTTATCGCTGGATTGCACTCTTATGCATAATGTGACAACAATTTGCTTTTTACACTATTTTTAAAGCAATTTTGATCGTTTCCAATTCTATGCAAAATAATTAATAAACTGTCATAAAGTTAGAAAAGTTCAATCAGAATGATTGGGCTTTTCTTTTCAATCGTTCGCTAAAAAGGTACAATAGAGAAGAGAAATAGAGTTTTGAAAGGGGCAACACCAGTGTCTGAAAATATTTCTGTGTTAATTGTGGACGACGAGGATCGAATTCGTCGTTTGTTAAAAATGTATTTAGAGCGTGAGGGCTATACAGTAGAAGAAGCGGAAAATGGAGAACAAGCACTTTCGATGGCACTTGAAAAAGATTATCATTGTATTTTGTTGGATATTATGATGCCTGAAAAAGATGGTTTGGAAGTTTGTGCTGAACTGCGCGAAAAGAAAACAACGCCTATTATATTGTTGACGGCAAAAGGTGAAGAAGCAAACCGTGTACAAGGATTTGAACTTGGTGCGGATGATTATATTGTGAAACCATTTAGTCCGCGAGAAGTCGTATTACGTGTAAAAGCAATATTACGACGCTCAGCAGTATTTTCACCTGTTTCAAATGCTTCATCTTCTAAAGATTTAGTTGTGTTCCCGCATTTAACAATCGACCATGATGCACATCGTGTGACAGCAGATGGAACGGAAGTAAATTTAACACCGAAAGAATATGAATTATTATACTTTTTGGCGAAGTCACCCGATAAAGTATTCGACCGTGAGCAATTATTAAAAGAAGTATGGCATTATGATTTCTTTGGTGACCTGCGCACAGTTGATACACATGTAAAGCGCCTGCGTGAAAAGCTGAACCGTGTCTCTGAAAATGCAGCAAAAATGATTGTTACGGTTTGGGGAGTAGGCTATAAATTCGAGGTCGTAAATGATTAGAATAGCAACAAGTATTGTCGGGAAGCTATGGGTAACCATTTTGCTTCTCGTTTCATTTGTCCTGTTTATTTTTACAATTTTCATGTTGGAGTTTCTTGAAAACTATCATAACGAACAGTCCGAGATTTCATTAAGGCAAACAGCCGCAGCCATTGCGAGTATTATCGATGAAGAAGAGATCGATGATAAGCAGTTTGCAATCATCTCGGAGTTATTGACGGAAACGACAAACGTACTTATCGCCAAAAGTTCAGATGAAATATTGTATGCAAGACAAGAAGGCATCAATAAAGAAGAAATTCAGCAAAAAATTATAAGCAGCAAAGCATTTGAAGAAGTATATGCATCATCAGAGCCAATAGTAAAGGAACTGATGCTACCTTCGAATCGAGAAGAAGCGAACAGCTCCAATTATATTGTATTAGGCTTCCCGCTTAAAAGTGTTGAAGATCTACATGGGGCCGTCTTTATTTATAAAAATCCCGATGCTTTACACCAGACTAGTAATGAAACGACGAAAATTGTTGTGTTAGCTGCGGCTATTGCATTTATATTGACGACAATTTTTGCATTTTTCCTTTCTTCTAAGATAACGCTTCCATTGCGTAAAATGAGAGAGCATGCATTTGAATTGGCAAAGGGGCGTTTCGATTCAAAAATTGAAACGAAGCAAAATGATGAAATTGGTCAGCTTGCCGTCGCCTTTAACCAGATGGGCCGCCAATTGAAGCATCATTTGGAAGTGATCAACCAGGAAAAAGAACAATTATCGAGCATTTTAACATCGATGACCGATTCTGTTATTACATTTAATCGCGATAAGACGATTTTAGTGAGCAATCCTCCTGCTGAGCGACTACTGCAAAAATGGTTCGTCGAAAAAGGATTGGATAGCTCAAAGCCGATACCGGATGAACTTTATCAAATGCTTGACCATGTGTTGAATTTCGAGGATCAGCTGGACGAAGAGTTTGAAATGGGTAAATCCTATTACAGTATAACAATTAGTCCTTTGTACAGCAGAGATTCCATTCGTGGTGCAGTCGCTGTTATACGCGATAAAACCGAGGAAACGAAACTGGAAAAACTGAAATCGGATTTCATTGCCAATGTTTCACATGAGCTCCGGACACCAATCGCGATGCTACAAGGCTATTCGGAGGCGATTATTGATGGGGTTGTGACAACAGAGGAAGAACGTATTGATATGATCCGGATAATTTACGATGAATCACAGCGTATGAGTCGTCTCGTAACAGATTTACTTGACTTGGCGCGGATGGAATCAGGACATATGAGTCTGTATAAGGAAGACGTGCCATTAGTAGCGGTTATTGAACGGATGACACATAAGTTTGACCAAACAGCGAAAGAAAAGCATGTGCAACTGCAGATTGAAACTGACTTTTCGGATGAAACGCTTATTTCGATTGATGAGGACCGTATCGAACAAGTATTAACGAACTTGATCGACAATGCGATTCGCCATACACCAGCCGATGGATCGGTAACTGTTTCTATGGCAAATGAGCAAAACTATGCAAAAATTCAAATTAGGGATACAGGGCAGGGCATTCCGCAAGATGATTTGCCATATGTATTTGAACGGTTCTACAAAGCAGATAAAGCACGTACTCGTTCGAAAGGCGGAACGGGCTTAGGCTTGGCCATTACGAAAAACATTGTGGAAGCACATAACGGCAGAATCTCTGTTGATAGTGTGGAAAAGCAAGGAACAACCTTTACATTTTACTTGCCATTATCTTAAAAAAGTGGGGTAATGGAATTATGAGTATAAAAAAGTTTATCATTTTGAATCGTTCAAAGTGATAAACTTTTCTTTTTAATAGACTAATTCGTTCGTAAAAGGATGATTACTGTAACTTTTCTGTTTCGAAAACGACAAATTACGTGAATGGAGGTGGGATGGGTGCAGCAATCCATTTTCCATCGATTATACGATACGTATCATCAGGATGTTTTTAATTTCTTATTTTACTTAGTGAAAAATCGTACCGCAGCTGAGGATCTTGCCCACGAAGTATACGTTCGTGTATTAAAATCATACGAGCGATTCGAAGGGAAAAGCTCGGAAAAAACTTGGCTGTTCTCTATAGCAAAAAATGTGGCGATTGACTATTTCAGAAAAAAACAAGTTCGAGATAAACATGCATTTACAGCTTTTGATTGGGAGACAGAGCAACTCGTAAGCCCAATCCCTTCACCTGAACAATTCACCGAATTAAATGACCAGCTCCATCAATTACTGGTTGCATTGGAGGAATGTTCAGGTGATCAGAAAATGGTGATTATTATGCGGTATATTCAAGAACTTTCAATTCAGGAAACAGCGGAGATATTAGGATGGACGACCGGAAAAGTTAAAACGACACAGCACCGTGCTTTAAAGAATCTGCGGCTGCTATTGGAAGCGCAAGAAGGAAGGGAGGCGAATCCATTATGAAAAAGGAGCATTGGGATGAAAAAGAGATTGAAATTTTTCTGAAAAAAGCACCGAAAGTAACTGATCATCGTTCAAAAGATGAGGTATTTAATCGTTTAATGGATGAAGGAGCATTTAATGAAGATCCGCCTCACATAGAGCAAAACAATCAAAAAGGTATACGTTGGGCGCCATTATTCGTCTCGATTGCATCAATATTTATTATTGTTTTAATCAGCGCGCAATTTATAGGCAATAATGAATCGGTTACTATGCAGAATGAAACATTCGATCTTGCCACTCCGGAATCGGAAGAAAGTATGACAATGAGTGCGAAGGAAGATGCATCTACACAACGCTCCATGATTAATAGTTTTTCGACGGAAGCTCAACCGGAGCAAACATTAGTTTATGAAAGCGAGCTAGAGGAAAACACATTATTTGCAATTGGTCTTGCAGGGGATGATGCAGAAAGTGTACCTGTAAGCATATTGATTCCAAATGAAATTGTTGCCGAAAAAACGGGTACAGAAAATCCGACGAAGCTGGAACTTTATAACACATTCAGTCCGTTGCTTGACGAACAGTCGCTAGGCTTTAATGAATACCATCCTTACAAGGGCGAATTGCGTGAGGAAGGGAATAGGCTTGTTCATATGTTGCCGGAAGATCACCAATATGATGCGGGAACTGCTTCCTTATCAAATTATCTCGGTTCCCTTGTCGACACTTTCAGAGATGCATATATGGAAGTAGAAATACAAAATACGGCCGGAAAACCAATTTACTTTGACCATGTTGGCGACGTAAAAGAGCCGTTTTTATTAAATGATGAGAACGCTCAATATAATTATTTTATGTATCAGATGCGGAATGGGGCGGTATATTTAAGTCCCAATTTCCGAATGAGCTTTAAAGATGTGCAAGAAGCAATCAAAAATATGACGGTGGAAGCGAATGATATATACAGAACGGTTATATTGCCGGGTGTATATTTAAAAGTTGAAGACGCTAAGTCGATTGTAACAATTACATTTGAAGAACCTTTAAACTTGGACAATTATGAACCAGCTCAAGGAATGCGAATGATTGAAGGATTAATAATGACAGTAGCAAGTTTTGATAAACAGGTGAAATTTGAAAATATCGTACAGGAACAATGGGGCGGTTATGACTTCACAAAACCGGTAGATAAGCCGGTTGCGGCGAACCGTATTCATTATGAATTTCAATAATTCAAATAATTTTACTAGGAATTGTAAGCAATGGGCTTTACAATTCCTTTTTTTTATATATAATAATAGTTATAGCAAGGTAATTGCTACATAATTTCATATTGATTCATCTTCGGGGCAGGGTGTAACTCCCGACCGGCGGTAATAAAAGTTATAACTTCTGACCATTTACTTGGAGGAAGTTATGTCGAACTTTTCGAGCCCGCGAGCCACTTTTGTGTGCAGGATTTGGTGCAATTCCAAAGCCGACAGTATAGTCTGGATGGGAGAAGGTGAAGGTACGGTCGTCATTTTTTGAAAATGCCGTGCTTTGCAGTACTTATTTCTAATTCCTTATTTGTAAACGGAATATTTTTCGTGTACAAAAAACAGGAATTGCTGCAAATGCACAGATAGACCCTTTATTTAAGTGTGCCTATTTCTCCCTTATGCTCTAGTTTAGCATAAGGGTTTTTTCATGGAATGATTTGATACGTCCTTTCTTCTTGCGAGATGGAATCAGCAAAGAGGAGAGATTTATATGCAAAAAAGAAGTTTAAAGTTACGATCATTCGTAACAATCGCAATGCTGAGTGGGGTTTCATTTGTGCTAATGTTGTTAAACTTCCCACTACCATGGTTCCCGGTGTTTTTACAAATTGATTTCAGTGATGTGCCAGCATTGATTGCGGCAATTACGATGGGACCTGTTGCAGGTATCCTAGTTGAACTTGTTAAAAATGTGCTTGACTGGATTTACACAGGGGCTCCTGAAGGAATTCCGGTAGGTCATATGGCTAACTTCGCTACAGGTGTATTATTCATTTTACCAGCTTACTATATTTATAAAAAATTCCCTTCTGCAAAAGGGTTAATGACAGGCTTAGTTGTTTCTACAGTTGTAATGTCAATTGGAATGGCGGCATTAAACTACGTGGCGTTCTTACCGCTGTACACGTACTTACTAGGCTTCGAATATAATATGTACGAAACAATCGTGTTAGGTATTTTACCGTTTAATATTGTTAAAGGAATTATGATGTTTGTGGTCGTGACGATGCTTTACCGTTCAATGCGTGTATGGATTGAAAATCAGCGCAGACAATATTTAGCTTAATTAAATAATAAATTATGGAGCGATGTCATAAAAGTGTTAACTTTATGACATCGCTCCTTTTATATTTACTCTTACTATTGTCATTCTGTTATAGGGCTGATATGATATTGTACATTGTTAAGAAAATTAGGACGTTTCATTAAAACACCATGAAATGACATCTTGGGAGAGAATATGATGGACAAGAAAATACCATTTTCAACCTATGCAGTAATCGGAACGATGCTGTTTGGGATGTTTTTTGGAGCAGGAAATTTAATATTTCCGATTCAAATGGGGCAATTGGCAGGGACAAACTATTGGTTTGCGCTAATTGGCTTTTTAGTTACGGCAATTGGTTTGCCGTTTTTAGGAATTCTGGCAATCGGATTGTCGGGAAGTAATGGATTGCGCGATTTGGCAAGTAAAGTACATCCGATGTTTGGATTGTTTTTTGCATTGGCTTTATACTTAACGATTGGGCCGTTTTTTGCAATTCCGCGTACAGCAACAGTACCGTTTGTTGTTGGATTTGAACCATTTATCGATCCTTCACAGGCGACATTGTGGCTTGCGGTATTCAGTTTTATTTTCTTCGCAATCGTTTTTTATTTTTCACTAAATCCGGCGAAGATCATGGACATTATAGGGAAGTACTTAACACCGGCATTTTTAGTATTTTTATTTGTGCTAATCGGTATTAGTCTGTTTTCTCCAATGGGGAAATTCGTTGAGCCTGCTGGAACTTATATTAACGAGGCGTTTATGACAGGTTTTAAAGAAGGCTATAATACGATGGATGCACTTGCTTCGCTTGCGTTTGGTATTGTTGTCATCCATGCGATAAAGCGGACAGGGATTACAGATAAGAAAGAAATTGCAAAAGCGACTTGGAAATCAGGTATTTTTGCAATGGCATTAATGATGCTGATTTACGGTCTGATTGCTTACATGGGAGCATCGAGTATAACGGCGATTGGTACATTTGACAATGGCGGGCAAATCTTTGCTGCGGTTGCCGATCATTATTTCGGCTCATACGGAGCAATTTTGTTGGCAATTATTATTGTACTTGCATGTTTAAAAACGAGTATTGGGCTCATTACTTCATGCAGTGAGTTTTTCCATGAAGTGTTTCCGAAAATCAGCTATAAAACATTTGTAGTCCTATTATGTGTTGTTTCATTTATCATTGCGAACTTTGGTTTAACAAATATTATTACATATGCAATTCCAGTGTTGATGTTCCTTTACCCTCTGGCAATAGTGTTAATAATACTGGCGCTTCTAGGACCGCTATTTCACTACAAAAGGACTGTATTTGCAGGGTCAATTTTACTCGTATTCTTTATTAGTATAATTGATGGGTACAATGCGTTAATCGGAAGTGTGCCGGCATTTGAAGTGAGTGTGCTGTCTTCTATTTCAGCTTTTTACGCAGATTACCTACCGCTCTATTCCATTGGTTTAGGGTGGATTGTTCCGGCGTTAGTAGGAGCGGTTATCGGATTATGTATTCCGAATCGCACGAATGAAATCAATACGGATTAAAAAATGGTTGTGTAAAAGGAAAATTTCCTTTTACACAACCATTTTCTGTTTTAGTGGATATTTTGCTTTTTAAAGCTTCCACCTTTAACTTCGACTACTTCGTATACTGTCACAAAGGCATTCGGATCGATTTCTCGAATAATACCCTTTATCTTACTTTCTTCCATACGGTTGATTACACACGTAATTTCTTGAAATTCCTGATGGGAGTATGCACCGTATACTGTGCTGAAAGTCGCGCTTCTTCCTAAACGATCTCGAATTGTTTCGACCATTTTAAGCGGCTCTTTTGTAATGATTTTATATGTTTTAGAGCCACTAAGTCCTTCTTCAACAATCAAGATAACTTTTGATGCGATATAATAAGCAATTGCTGATAACAAAGCACCTTTAAAGCCGAATACAAACGATACAATGATGAAAACGAAAAAGTTTAAAAACAAAATGAGATCACTTGTACCGAAAGGCAATTTTCTCGATAGTAACACTGCAAGCATGTCTATCCCATCAAGAGCGCCACCATTACGAAGCGCTAACCCCATACCAATACCTAAAATAATTCCTCCTACAACTGTAATAAGCAATGCATCGCCAGTAATAATAGTTGGAACATGGTGCATAAGCGAAGTACCAATTGCTAATGATGCGATACCGATAACGGAGTTGATTGCGAAGGTTTTTCCAATCTGTTTATATCCTAAGTAAATAAACGGAATGTTTAGTATGGCGATCAGCAGGCCTAATGATACTGGTGTTAGCTGAGAGATGACAATACTAATCCCCGTGATTCCACCATCCGATACGTTATTTGGTATTAATACTGCTTCTAATCCGTAAGCAGCGATTAAACCGCCAATAATAACGATGATTTTTTGTCCGATTGACTTTGCTATGTGTTGCTTTGACATAAAATTCCCCCTCAATATACGGTAACAATTATACATGAATAATAGCGATATTACTTTTCATTGCCCCATTTTTTTCAAAAAAAAGCTATCGGGAAAAACAATGCTTTTTCCTGACAGCTTTTATGGGAATTTTGGGAATTATTTATTTCCTATTTCTGATTCAATTAAATCCTCCAAAGATTTTGCGTTTTCCAGAGCTTCGGCAGGGATTGTTATTGTTGGTACTGTATTAAAATCTGAATATTTCATAGTTGATTTACTTTTTATATTCATTACAACACCTTCCAGGTTCATGCCGAATCCGAAGTCCATTACCATTTCTTCTATATCAAATGTTTCCTTATTAATTTTGATTTCATAAGAAAAATTATCGTATTTTAAATTTTTCATATCGGCCAGTACTTCCTCGTCCAAACCTAAGTTCATGGCAGACATTTGTTCTTGTATAAGAGCGGTAAAGTTATCTCCAGTACCTTTCAAATTTAATGTATAATACCCATCCGTTTCTTTGATATTGAAATCGGTTGCAAATTTCTGCAACATTTCTAATTGATCAGCAGCATTAATTTGTGCGCCAGCTTGCGTTAATATTTCTTCGAACATGTCGGCAGGATAATTAATCCAAGTTTCTGACGTGCCTTCATACATATACATGCCATCTTTTTCTGTCATATACATTTTTAAAGGCATATCAATCGATTCGCCTGTTGTTGGCTCGACCATAGACATTGTTCCTTCAATGAAGAACTGCATAGGTTTATTGACAATTGACATATCCATTTTTCCGTTAGTATCGATTTTTATACGTTCTTCCCCATCTTGGATATCCATCGATTGCGTCATTGTCATTTTTGCTTTCATGCTAGTTGTAGCTTGTTGTTTTTCGATTGCCTTTGTGAAAATGGTTTTTAATAGCGCTGAATCCGTTGAAGACGCTTCTGTATCATTTTCTGTGAATTCGTTCACTACATTGAAAATGAATGTTGCTAGTTGACCGCGTGTTATCGATTTCTCTGCGCCAAATTCCGTATCACTTATGCCTTTTGCTATACCGTATTCATATAAAGCTGTAACGACATAAGCGTATTCATTATCCCCAGTCACATCATGAAAAGGGCTGTCGCCTTCAGCTTTTAAATCCAATGCTTTAGCGAGCATATAAGCAAATTCCCCACGCGTAATTGTTTCATTTGGCTTGAAAGTGTTATCTTCATACACTTTAATTGCATCGAGTGCAGTCAATGCTGCGATAGAACCGTAGTACTGATGTGATGCCGGAATATCGGTGAACTTAGGATTGACCACATTTTCCGTATCAAGACCAAGTGCACCGGCAATAATTTTAGCTGCCTGTCCACGTGTCACATTCTGCGCGGGTTTAAATGTTCCATCTGGATAACCACTAATAATTTCGGCTGCATGCAATTCTGTAATCGCCTTAAAATGTATGTTGTTTTCAGCAACATCTGTGAAATTTACGGCAGCTGAAGCAGGGGCTACTGTTGCTGCTGTCATTGCTAATGAAGCAACTGCAAATGTGTAAAACTTCTTTTTCATACTAAATATCCTCCTTGTCCTAAGCAAATATTCATATGTGTCATGCATAATTTGCAAAAGACTTTATCTTAATTCGGCAGCTGTTTTCGTGCAGCTAATGAATTAGAAACAAAGTAAGTGACCGGCAGGAAAGACGGATAAGCTTCCGGGTAACGGGAAATTTCTATTATTTGTAAGAGTAGTTAAGCATTTTTTAGTATGCCATATCACATATATCCATTATATATTAATATATTATAATTATTTCAATAAAGTCCATAATTTTGAAATATATTTGTGTTTTAATTATGACTGTGACATGGATTGTAATAATCAGGTGGAACTAACTTAAATGTAAACAACTTTTAAAAATAGAGGAAAGCTCACATAAAAAAGAATGAAACTTCGGTGACCGTATGCTAATTGCTGTTCTTGGCGTACGGTTCTTTTTGTGGAATTAAAATGTTCGAATTATGCGATTAAATTATTCTAAAAACGATATGTTAGTTTTTATAACATTAGATTGACAAAGAACATTACATTGATTTAAAGTAAATGGTAAGAAGAGGGAGGCGAGATAATGAGTCGAGAGTTTCGAAGAGCGATGCCGTTACTGCCGATTAGCATGGTTATGCAATTGACGGAATTAACGGCTAGACAAATTCGTTATTATGAAGAACATGAATTAATCGTCCCTGCCAGATCAGAAGGGAATCGAAGGATGTTTTCTCTTGATGATATTGATGCATTGCTGGAAATAAGAGAGCTACTCGACCAGGGCATTAATATGGCGGGTGTCAAAAAGGTATTTGCAATGAGATCGAAAGAGTATGTAAAGAAACCTGACGTGGTACGCGTGACAGATACAGAATTGCGGACTATATTGCGTGAAGAAATGCTGCAGGCGCAGCGCATGCAAAAAACATCGCTACGTCAAGGCGATTTATCGCGTTTCTTTCAATATAAAACTGAGTAGGACCAACTAAAAAGGAGAGTGTTGAAGTATGGCAAATGTAATGGTGAATGGAACAAGCAAAGCAACGAAAGAAAGCATTAAAAAAATTGTAGCCGATAAAAATGTTAAATTTATTCGTCTGCAATTTACCGATATTTTAGGAACAATCAAAAACGTTGAAATTCCGGTAAGTCAGTTAGATAAAGCGCTGGATAACAAAATGATGTTTGACGGTTCTTCAATTGAAGGTTTCGTGCGTATTGAAGAATCTGACATGTATTTGCGTCCGGATTTAGATACTTTCATGATTTTCCCATGGACTGCAGAAAAGGGAAAAGTTGCCCGATTAATTTGTGACATCGCACGTCCGGACGGCTCTCCTTTTGAAGGGGATCCGCGCTCTAACCTAAAAAGAATGTTAAAAGAAATGGAGGAATTAGGTTTTACAAGTTTTAACTTAGGACCTGAACCAGAATTCTTCTTATTTAAATTAGATGAAAAAGGCAACCCGACATTAGAACTAAATGATGATGGTGGATACTTCGACTTGGCACCAACAGATTTAGGGGAAAACTGCCGTCGCGATATCGTATTGGAACTTGAGGAGATGGGCTTTGAAATTGAAGCATCACACCATGAAGTAGCTCCGGGTCAACACGAAATTGACTTCAAATATGCCAACGCGGTGGAAGCGTGTGATAACATTCAAACGTTCAAATTAGTAGTAAAAACAATTGCGCGTAAACATGGCTTACATGCGACATTTATGCCAAAACCTTTATTCGGTGTGAACGGTTCAGGAATGCACTTCAACTTATCGTTATTCCAAGGAAGCAAAAATGCGTTTTGGGATGAAGGGGAAGACTTACAGTTATCAAAAACAGCGAAACATTTCTTAGCAGGTGTATTAAAGCACGTTCAAGGATTTACAGCGGTGACGAATCCGACTGTCAACTCATACAAACGTTTAGTACCAGGCTATGAAGCACCTTGTTATGTGGCATGGTCACCAAAAAACCGTTCACCATTAGTACGTATTCCGGAATCTCGTGGTCTATCAACTCGTATTGAATTAAGATCAGTTGACCCATCTGCAAACCCGTACTTAGCAATGGCTGTTATTTTGGCTGCAGGATTGGATGGCGTGAAAAATAAAATCGAGCCACCAGCACCGGTTGACCGTAACATTTACGTGATGAATGCTGAAGAGCGTGCAGCTTATGGTATTGCAAGTTTACCAGGTTCATTGGATGCAGCATTAGCTACTTTAGCGAAAGATGAAGTAATCATTGATGCATTAGGTGAACATATTTATGCAAACTTCAAAGAAGCAAAAGAAGTGGAGTTTGATATGTTCCGCACATCTGTACACCAGTGGGAACGCGACCAATATATGAAGATGTACTAAGAAGAAAGCGTTGGGGCTGTAGGCTCCAACGCTTTTTTCATTAAACAATATTTAAGATTTTTATTTCATCCTAATGTTGTAGAGTTTTTTTCTCCTTTTCTCTCTAAAATGTGGTAAGGAGGGATGTAAATGAAACAGTGGACAGAAACATTACATGTAGCACAATTTCGTATCGCACGGCCAACTGATCAAATAGAACAGATTGAACGTTTTTATTGTGAAGGTCTTGGTCTTAAAAAACTTGGCGGCTTTAAAGGACATCGAGGGTACACTGGTATTATGATTGGTTTACCGGATGCATCGTATCATCTGGAATTTACTGAACATATTGATGGAAGTCCATGTCCTGCACCAACGGAAGATAATTTGCTCGTATTTTATATGCCTGATGCCGAACAAATTCAAGCAGTGAAGTCTCGACTCGCTAGTATGGGCTACCACGAGGTGCCGCCTGAAAATCCGTATTGGGAAGAAAAAGGTGTGACTTTTGCGGACCCGGATGGCTGGCGAATAGTATTGATGAACACTGAGGGGATTTAATATCTGGTAAACAGTATATAGGTACAAAACCTGCACTACGAGGACGCACCACTAAATGAAAATATATTAAAAAGAAAGCGTTAGGGCTGTATGCTCCAACGCTTTTCATTAATAAAACATAAATATGGCAGATCCATATTACGAACCTGAACAACATTATTTATGTATTCTCTCTATTTTATGCAGCAGTATCTGAATACTTATTAAGTAATTCATCTAATTCTTGACTGCAATGTACTACTTCAGGGTGTGTGAATCCTAGATCATTTGCTTTTTTGTACATGTCTTTTCTTTTAGATTCAATTCTTATTCTCAATCTTAGTCTAAATATTTTTTTGAAAAATAAAAATTTCATTGCTAAATTTATGTTCCTTTCTGAAGTATTACGCTGTTTTATATTTTCGAATTAAATATAATAGCGCTTATTCATCGTATCCTATTAAGAAATAATAAAGTGTCGAATCGTGGTAGAAATATAAAGTTCATAAATTTGTAAAAAATAGGTGTATTATACAAAAATAATTTCATCTCATATTGACTTCAATTATGAAACGAAATAGTTAAATTAAAGTGTTGATTTAAAGCGTTTATTTTCCTGTTTTTTGAAAATTTACCTTTTAGTTTGTAAATTATTAATTGATAGATTATTCTAATAAAGTACCCAATAAATCGAAATTTAGGTTTGTAACCGTTTTCAATGTCGATATATAGAAGGGGGAGGGGATTACATATGTTGCAGGCATTAAAAATTGGATTTCTCATCGAACGCTCTAACCGAAAAAATATTGTTGCGTTACTCGCAGTGATCGTTATTGTGTTTGGATGTATGTTTTTTATTAAGGCAGAGTCAGTAGGGGATCAGCTCAATGAGAAAAGAGGCGACTACTACAGTTCGCGTGCTGTATTATCCAAGTTCCAAGTTCAGGATGCCTCAAGGGACGGGGATGGCAGTGATTTATTTAAAAATCTGACACAGCAGAAAAGTGCCGTGGCCTTACAAATTGCTTCATTAACTGTAGAAAACTATCCGATGTATTATGAGGCTTCCTATCGTATTGCTGAGTTGCGGCAACAAGCTTTTGATATGGAAGAGTACGAAAAAGTGAAGGATTTGCTGCCTACAAAGTTTCAAAATTCAATGAATTACTTATATTTTAAAGTGATGTACGAATCGGGCAAAAATACGATTAGCGATCTATCTCATTACATACCGTTTTTGTTGTATTTCTTTAGTTTAGTAGGTGTTGGCTGGTACATATTTATGAGTTTCTATACGAGTTCGATTTTACTGGATGATTTTGAGCATTCAAGCATTATTAAAGGTTACCCGGTCCGATTTGACCAATATGTAATATCCAAATGTATCATTGCCTTTTTGTATGTTGTCGCATTTATTGCGCTCATCTTTATTAGTGCTTCACCCTTGTTATTCAATGGATTGGGAGAAGGCTCTGAACAAGTGGCCGTCTATTTCGGAGAGCCGACATTAATTTCAAGTGTGTACTATATTGCACTTTGCATTGTCTATATGTTTGTCATTTCGATATTTGTAATGCTTTTGTCCATTATTTTAAATGTACTGCTGAAAAATATGTATTTGACATTGTTTGTTCATTTGATTCTATTCTTTTTACCGATTATTTTCCCTTTAATTATTAGTGTGTTCCCGTACAATCCGTTCCATTTCATGAACTTCAATGAAATTTTAAATGGAATGCCGTTGGATTTAGTGCGTCCTGTGGATGTAACGATGAATATCGGATTACTGATTATGAGTATTTGTATTTTAATCATGTTATTCGTCATTAAAACATTCTTCTCTACAGGAAAAATTAAAAGGGCCTAGGGGGGAAAGAAATGTACGGATATTTTAAATTTGAACTGAAACAGTTTTTTACGAATAAGAAAAACTTGGCGGTCTATTTTCTGCTGGCATTTGCTGCGATATTTTATGCGTTTAAGATTGCACCTGCCTATGATCCTATTGAAAAGGTCGACAGGGAGGAAATTGAAGCCCGCTATTTAACGCGTCAGGAATTTATTGATGATTTAAGTAAGAGGGATTTAAGGGAAATACATCCGACATCAGTTAGAGCATATTATGATTTTGCTGATATCAACCCGCTGGATAAGGCAAGAATGGATGCCCTTGATGCAAATGATCTGAAAAAGTATGCGGAAGTAACAAGCGACTGGTATATTCAAATGAACTATTTGACATTTTATAATGAAAACCTTTTCTATAATGACCGATATTATGTGGCAGACAGGGAATTTGCAAATGTTGAAGGTGCTTTAAATGCGATGGATCAACATTTCCGGTACGGTGCTTTTAATGAGGCTAATTACGAATTGTCGATTGGTGTTTTTGAACAGCGTACGGCATTGCAGACGTTTGAGCGACTTCTGAAAGGTCCGCTTCCTTTAATATTAATTATTTGTACCTTATTACTGGCGATCGATATTGTGACGAAGGATCGTCGTCACCCGTCTGTGCTGAAAGGCTTTCCGATTGCGGACTGGAAGAAGCTGCTCGTAAAAATAGGTGTTGCTTTTATCGGCAGTATCACATTATTTGTACCTTTACTTATTGGTTTTATGATAATCGGGGCTCAATCAGGTTTCGGCCATCTTAAACTGCCATCACCCGAGTATGCTTTTAATTTCTTGCAATGGGGGAATGAGAGTTTAGCTAATATGATGACATTAGGCATGTTTTTGGGTCGGTCTTTATCATTACTGATTGTATGGTTCATTGTCATAATCAATGTTGTAATTTTATGCAGTGTACTGTTCCGCCAAGAAATGGTGAATTTGGCAGTCGGACTATTGGTCATTTTTGGCGAAAAGTTTTATATAAGCCGCGGTATCGGATATTTTTGGGAAGTGGAAAAAGTTCCTACTACGTATATCCATGTCGGAAAAGTTGTATCTGGTTATCAGAACTATTATTTAGGAAGTGAGAATGTAGATTATCAATACGGCCTGCTATTATTGACAATATGCGCGGTTATTCTATTGGTGATTGTGTTGCTCATTTCACTTATTAAACGTTTCAAGCTTGTAAAATAGGGGGGACAACGAATGATTGCTATTGAAAATATTACCGTTCAGTTTGCTGATAAAAAAGTGCTAAACGATATTTCGATCAAGTTTGAACAAGGCGAAATGATCGGGCTAGTTGCACCGAACGGAACCGGTAAATCTACTTTGATGAATGTCATTATGAACTATTTGCCGCCAACAAGCGGAAAAGTATCATTTAACGATAATCTTAGCTATTCAAATAAATCCAGTGAGGTAAAAATCCACAAGTTTGTGTCGATGATGCCGGATCAAAGCGATTTATATAATCATTTAAGCGGACGTGCCCATTTAAAAATGTTCGCAACGATGTGGAAGTCTGATCCGAAACTGATCGACGAAACAATTGAAGCGCTGAATATGGGCCATTATGTAAATAAGAAAACTGGGACTTATTCACTCGGCATGCGTCAGCGGCTTTGTTTTGCGATGCAAATTGTGGCGAATACAGACATTATGATGATGGACGAAGTAATGAACGGGCTTGATCCGAATAATATTGAAGTGATTTCTAGGATTTTAATGAAGAAAAAGGCTGAGGGGAAAATGATCATTATCGCTTCGCACTTACTTGATAATCTGGAAAAATATGCGGACCGGATTTTCCTGTTTAATGAAGGGAAGCTGGTCGATACAAATGAAATCATTGAAGGGTTCAGTCAGGCGAAAATTAAAACAGTACGGGTAAAAAATATGGAGGAGTCCGTAAAAGCGCTCCTAAAGGAGAAATATCCGCTAATCGAGCAGCAAACACTCGTTACGGATATGACACTGCTGCATCTCCCTAGTTCGGAACCGATGCTGTTAAGCGATCTAACTGAATTTTTGGTGGATAACAATGTAATGGACTTTGCATTTGGCAAAGTGACATTGAATGATTTATATGCCCTTTACTATCATGAAGTTATATAATAAAAAGCCTTCGTCAATCAATTTTGACGAAGGCTTTATTTATAACGAACAACAAGTTTGAATGGTATGCTTGTAAGTTACAAAAGAGTATAAATTTTACTTTTTAAACATTTAATTTTTTCTTCCAGTTCAATGAGAAGATACTTGAAGAAATAACAACTACGAATAACGTAATTACCGTAATAAATACGATGTAGTAAGAACCAGTTGTATCGAAAATATAACTGAATAAAGTAGTACCGACCGCAACACCTAATGTTGAAGCAGACATGATTGTAGTATAAATGGATGCATAGTCTCTACCGCCAAATACTTCACGAATAACCATTGGAGGTAAAAGGGTAGACCCTGAGAAACCGATACCGAATAATAATGCACCTAAATACATCATACCGATGCCGAATGAATCAGAGAACAGCAGCGCAATCGTACCTAAAATACCACTGCCGATACCTGTCAACAGTGCTAATTTAACGCCAAATTTATCGTTAACCGCACCGATCAGGAACTTCCCGCCCGTTTGGCCGATCGTCACACATGTAACACCTGTAGCGGCCATTGCAGCAGAGAAACCAACTGACTGGATAAAGTTTGGTACGTGGAAGCCAACTGTAGATGCTAAACCAAATAAACCTGTAAATCCTAAAATTAAATAGAATGGAATTGTTTTGATGGCAACTTTCTTCATTACCCCAGTTTCAGGTTGTGCTTGTACAGCCTCTTTATTTGTTGTTTCTTCAGCACCATAAGGCTGTTTGTTCATATCTTCGGGTTTTGAACGAATAACGAATAATGTAAACGGCAAAATTAATAGGGCAATACATACACCTAAAATCATGTATGTTGGACGCCAGCCGATTGATTCGATTAACGCACCAGTGATTTGAGCGAAAATCGCACCACCAATACCCATGAAAGCCATTGCAAAACCTAATGCCGTACCGGCTTTTGCTTTAAACCAATTGTTGATTAGTAATGGAATCGTTCCATAAATTAAGAATGTACTACCGATACCAAGTGCTACACCTGAGATGTAGAAATTCCAGGCAGATGTATAGAAGCCCATTAATCCGAATGCGAGTGCATTTATAATACCAGCTATTGTTAAAATATAACGAACATCGAATTTATTTAGAAACTTCCCAGCGAACGGTAAGAAAATTGTTACCGTTAAATACATAATTGATGTATACAAACTAATATCAGATACACCAACACCGAAATCTTGTGCAACAGCGCGATATAATAGACCAGCACAGCTTACGATGATCCCGACACTTGCCGCATAAATCGCAGCACTTGCGATCATGATCCACCATGCATAGTGCATTTTTCCTTGTTTTTTCATGCTATCTCCTTTGATGTATAAGAGAAGCAAGTGAATTGCTTCTCCTCTTCATTTTTGTAAAATCATTTATTGAATTGTGAAACCGCCATCAATTGTTACCGCAGTACCGCTCATAAATTTCGCTTCATCAGATGCTAAAAATACAGCTAAGTCTGCTACTTCTTCAACTTGACCAAATGTACGTGTCGGTACAGCTTCTTTAGAAAGACCAGCTAAAACGTCTTTTACTAAAGGTGTTTCAATTGTACCCGGGCAAATTGCATTGATTTTTATACCGTAGCGAGCGTATTCGCTAGATAAATGTTTTGTGTAACCGATTGCACCATGTTTAGAAGCTGTATATGCTGCTCCACCTTTACCTGCAACTAAACCGGCAACTGAACAAATATTTACGATTGCACCAGTTTGACGCTCAATCATGCTTGGTAATATAGCGTTACAGAATTCGAACATGCTTGTTAAATTAATATCAATTAAAAATTTCCATTGATCTAATGTAGTTTCAAGCGATTTTTGATACTTGTCGAATACACCTGCATTGTTTACTAGTACATCAACTGGACCGAATGTTTCTTCTGTCACTTTAATGCAGTTTAAAATGTCTTCTGTTTTCATGACATTTACCGGTACAGCGATTGCTTCGCCGCCAGCTGCTTTAATCTCTTCTGCAACAGCTTTTGCCCCTTCCAGGTTTAAGTCTGCAACAACGACTTTTGCCCCTTCTTTAGCAAAACGAATTGCTTCGCCTTGACCCATTCCTGATGCTGCACCTGTAATTATGGCAACTTTATTTTGTAATCGCATAGTAGATCTCTCCTTAAATCAATTTTTTAATAATTGCTTGCGCGCAATTTATATCTTAAACTTATGGTACATATAATTAAAAATACTTATTTCTTATGTTGATATAACTTAAAGTTATTTAGAGGAGGCAATTTGAATGGATTTAGTGAAACTGCGCTATTTTTATGAAACAGCGAAAGTACAAAATATGTCACATGCCGCAAAAGAACTTTTAATTTCACAACCGGCATTAAGTAAGGCAATTGCGCAGCTGGAGGAAGAATTGGAGATGGATCTTTTTTACCGTAACGGCAAACGCATTACACTTAATTCAAATGGTGAATTTTTATTTAAACGAGCGGAACGAATTTTTGCGGAAATCCTGGATCTGGAGCGAGGTTTACGTGAATTTCGTGAGCAGGGCAATGGGGAATTGTCCATTGTTACAACGTTACCATATACATTTACGAATATATTAAATGAATTTTTAAATTTTTATCCATCCATTAAATATAAGCAAGTGCCACTATCGAAGGATAATCTTGAACAATTTATCGAATATGGAAAATTTGATTTGTGTATCACAACGGAAAAGTTGAATCACCCGAATGTGGAATGGCTTCCTTTGTTCAACGAGGAAATATTTTTAACGGTACCTTCGACATACCCGGAAGCTGAATTGGAGTCGGTTAACCTTTCCGAATTGCGTTCTTTACCATTCATTGGTCTGACTGCTGAATACCGTTTTCGGCAGCTGACGGATGATTTTTGTCGGGAGAACGGTTATACACCTGAATACCAAGTGGAAGTAGAGGAAGCGACGACGATACTTCAGCTTGTAAAGAATGGTCGTGGTGCTGCCTTTACACCTGAAACGTCGATGAGTATGTATGATGATAAAATCAGGCATATCCGAATTGAAAATGGAGAATTTACTCGGACAATTGGATTATTAAAACATAAATATACGTATACTACAGCCATTTCTAAAGCATTTATTCAGCATTGTTATAATTATTTTGAGAGTACACATAAATAACCCTTTAAAAGACGAATTCCCCGCCTATTGAACATAGACGGGGACATTTTATTAGGGGGAGTTGATTGTTTTGTCGAACAATGTATTGTAATAGTTTAGAAGTCATTCGTTGAGCAGAACTTA
Organism: Solibacillus isronensis; assembly: GCF_023715405.1. Taxonomy (NCBI): domain Bacteria; kingdom Bacillati; phylum Bacillota; class Bacilli; order Caryophanales; family Caryophanaceae; genus Solibacillus; species Solibacillus isronensis. The sequence continues at coordinate 1,524,357 of NZ_JAMBOC010000001.1, read as the reverse complement.
ATAAACTATAATTCGTCCAAATTTCCTCCAAGAAATTTGATGGCTTTGAATTTTAAAGTTGGAGGCTGTAAAATCCAATGATAAGACTGAGTAAAAGTCCTGAATTACAAAATCGTAACTTAAATTCGAGAGTGAAACGAATTTAAATTAGGTTATTTATGCAGAGACAAACAATCTTTTGCACAAGTAAAATATACATGGATTTTTTTATTATGAAAAATACTTATTTTTTATTCTGATATAACTTTTGGTTATTAAGGGAGCACTATATAAAATCAAAACGCCATTTCCTATTAAAGAAATGGCGTTATTGTTTATATGATGAATGGGGGATTGTATCGTAGTGCAATATAAAATGACAAATAATTATTAAGGGATTCAATACTTCATCAATGCAATGGATGGTGCAGATGCAATGGTGGAGGGATGAGCCAGCCTTTTGATTTGTTTAGGCGCAATAGCTTTGCTCCAAGCTGTGCCTTAGCCGTATGGAATTGACCATACATCATTCCGATATCTTCTCGCATTGTCATACCCATAGCCTGACTGCAAGCAACTAAACCGGCAGCGACATCTACAGATAATGCTGCACTTATTTCAGGATCATTGAATCTTGCTCCTGGCGGGATATTTTCGATTCGTGCTTCAGGACGTTCTGGTGGTGCAGGAGGAAGTCCAACTCCATTTAATTTAAGAATTTTTTCTAATTGCTTAACTTCATCTCTTGCAAATTGGATAAAGTCTTCAATTATTTTTTTCAAGTCCTGGTCACCGGCATGATTATAAAAAGTCTGATACCCTGCAATCATACTGTAACCTGCAGCCAAACTTGTCCAAATGTTAAAAACTTCTCCATAATGTAACGGTTCGTCTTTTGGGTTACCCGTTAATATTCCCATCATTACACTTCCTTTCAAAATTAGGTGAATTTCATACAACGGTAGTATGAGCAACTAAAGTGTTTTAATTCATTTTTAATTGAAAAAAATACTATACATCACCTGACTTTGAAAAACGAAAAACAATTCATCATTAGAATGAAAAGTTTGATAAATGACAAAAAAATAAGACGCTTGCTACTGAAATAGAATAGCAAACGCCTTATTTGAATGTAATTAATATGTATAAAGTGGTAAGTCAACCAGTAACGAGTAATGTTGAAGTAAACGGGATTTACTTCAACTCGTTAATAAAATAAAGCTATTTTTATAAATTAGTTAGTAGGACCTTGAACTCTTTTGTAAATTTCTTTTTCAATTTCTTCTTTTGGCTTTTTAAGCGCAATTTCCAAGACATCTAATATAATTGTTGAGAGTTGCTGTAAAATTTGGGAGTCTTGAGATGTGATTTTTTTCTCTTCTTTTTGTAATTCCAAATCTTTTCGTAGGAGTGTATTCATTAATTGGGCAGCTTCTAAATGATTATTCGCACCTAAGATTTCTGCGTGATTTCTTTGGCGGTTTGTACTGCGGTCATTCCATTCGCTTGGTTCATTCGAAAAACAATCCATAATTTGAACTGCTTCATCATAGCTCAATAATTTTTCAAGTTGTGAGTTTTTACTCTCAACTGGATGATATAGTGTTACTCCCGGTCTGATTTTTGATTGCATAACATAGTAAAGCATAGGTTCTCCTGTGAAGTTTTGTTCTATAATACCCTCAATCTGGCAAATACCATGGGATTTATAAAACGTTAAGTCACCAATTTTATACATATATACGCCTCCGGAAAAAGTTATACATTTAATAATAAAGTAAATTACCGTTCAAGTCAACTAAGTTGACTTGAATATCCTATTAGTATTATGAACTTGAATTAATATATTAGCTTTAGTATGATGCTTGAGACTATTTAAGAATTATGTTGACAGAAAAAAGGGGGGAGAAGCAATGATTGACTTTATCGAATTATTGTATCGCCAACATAAACAATTACGCCAAAAGGCAGAAATTATGTGGAATGAAAATAATGACCTTCATATAACGAGTTCCGAATGGTTTGTACTGAAAAACATATATGAGGGCTACGTAACGGTACCCGAATTAGTAAAACAGTTAGACATTTCAAAGCAGGGGGTTCATAAATTTGTGACTTCCTTACAAGAAAAAAAATTAATTACGACCGAATTAATAAAAGGCTCGAAAGTTCAAAAGATGGCACATTTGACCGAGAAGGGAATCGTTATTTTTAATGAAAGCAAAAAGATGGAGCTTGAAATAGAAAAGATGGTAAGGGACACGATCGGGGATAAAGAATATGAACTGCTGCTGGAAATGCTCAAAAAGCCGCTCCTGAAAATTTAAATCCGATAATTTGGAAATGAAGATAACTGAAAAACCGCACGAAAGAATACTTCCTTCATGCGGTTACTTTAATATAGTATAAATCTTATTTAAAAGAACCTTCAAAAACAATTTCGTTTAACGGACGTCGACCTGATGGTGTTTCACGTGCCTGTAATTCAGGAGACAGCATTTCTTTGTCGCCTTTGTAACCAATTGCTATTGCTAAATGCACATCAAATGTATCCGGAATGTTAAACGTCTCTTTTGCCACATCTTTATGAATACCGCTCATTGGATGTGTGATTAAACCTTCCTTAGCTGCCTGAAGCGACAAGAAGCCCCATGCTGTCCCTGCATCAAACTCATGTGAACCTTTTGTATTGTCAGAAACGACTAATACTAAAACAGGTGCACGTTTTGCCCATACTAAATTACCTTCCATTAAAACAGGGTGGAATTTTGCTAAATCCTCTTCTGTTTTCGCTACGATAAAACGCCAAGGTTGGTTATTGCCTGCTGAAGGAGCCCAACGAGCTGCTTCAAATAAACGGTTTAATACATCTTCTGCAACAGGTGTGTCTGCATAAGCGCGCGGTGACCAACGATTTAAAAATACGTCAGAAATGTCGTGTTCCGCTGTTCGAAATTCTTTTGCTTGTAATACCATAAAAAAATCCTCCTAGTTCTATGTAATACATCTCCTATAATAACCAACGCTAAAATACAATTGCAAACAAAACGATTACAAAAAGTAAGTAAATAATTTTTAGTTAGCTAATGTGGCTAGTTATTGAAAATATGCATCTACCCATAAATAATTGTTAAGGCAGATAAAGTTGAGTTTATAGTAGACAAAACCGATTTTTTGCTATATACTAAGGTCAATGAGATAGTTATAAGACATTAAATTCACCTATTACAAAAAGTATTTCGTGGTTTAGTTGGTACTTTTTGTAATATGTGAATTTTTTTCTTTTTGAAGAATTGCGATCTTATTAAATTTAATTAATTGGAGGTCATTTATTATGACACAAGGTACAGTAAAATGGTTTAACTCAGAAAAAGGTTTCGGTTTCATCGAAGTTGAAGGCGGTTCTGACGTATTCGCTCACTTCTCAGCTATTCAAGGCGACGGTTTCAAAACTCTTGAAGAAGGTCAAAAAGTTGAGTTTTCAGTAGAAGACGGTCAACGTGGACCACAAGCTACAAACATCGTAAAACTTTAATTTTAATGATGTAACTATAAAAGAGGGATCCTTTCATTAGGATTCCTCTTTTTTTGGGTATTTTTAGACAAAAAAATAAAGCAGTTCAAATTTATGGGGAAGTAAATTTGAACTGCTATTAATTTTGCTTATTTTTTAAAGTTTATCCGACTAAGTTATGCTTAACTACTTCATAAGCTTGGCAAATATTTTTGTAAGCATCTTTATGCTCAGCGATCATTTCAACTGCAATTTCATATAAATCAGAAGAGTCTGTTGTAACTAAATCGTTTAGTACAGCTGCTTCCATTTTCTCTACAAATGATAAAATTTCTGTATTCATAATTCCATCTCCGAATCTGTTTGTTGTTACTCTTAATATACAGTAAACAGACGTCTGACTTCAAAGGGAATGGGGGTGAAAACGGGTAAAACTTTTAAAGTTTGACGATAAAATGAACTTAACAAATTTTAGCTCTTTGAAAGCGTTTTTCTAACAATTGTCCAAATATTACATAAAAAACTGTTTCAAAAGAGTTCTTCTGAAACAGTTTTTTAGCATCTTTATAGGTTTACTACATCGGAAAACACGGCATCCATACCAAGTGATTCCATTTGCCGGGCTATTGCTGCATCATTTACTGTATAAGTTCTGACGATCATGCCGTTCTTAATTGCTTGCTGAACAATGGAGCGCATCCCGTAGTAGTAGGGGATATGTATAGCATCAGCGCCAAACTTCTTTACATATTCCTCTATGTTTACAATAAGCGAAGCGAATAGCAGCGCGGTTTTCACATTTGGCATGATTTGCTGGAAACGCGTAATGCTTTCATGATTGAATGAAGAAATAATGACACGGTCTTCTAAATTAAAAGCATGAATTTCATTTGCAATGAGCGCTTCAATCCCGGGGTATTCAAAAATATCAGACTTTATCTCGATATTAATTTGAAAGGGGGTTGATTTAAAAATAGCCAAAGTTTCCGCTAATGTAGGTATTTTTTGACCTGCAAACTCCGGAGCAAACCATGAGCCATAGTCGAATGCTCGCAACTCTTCCAGTGTCATATCCTTCACATAGCCTTTACCTGTAGAAGTACGGTCAATTGATTCATCATGAATAACGACTAACTGGTTGTCCTTTGTTAAATGGACATCAAATTCAACTCCCCAAATGTCCATCTTTGCAGCTTCCTGAAAAGCAATCATCGTATTTTCAGGGTAGTTGGCACTGTAACCACGGTGAGCGAGAATCTTCATATAATTCACTTCTCCTATTTTTCGCAAGCAATCCCGTCTTTATCGCGATCGCTTTTCGCATTTAATTTGTAAAGCTCAGCTGATACGAAAGGTTTATATTTTGTTTTCCCGCCTTTGTTCGTAGTTTTGGCATCTTTCGCAACGCCGCCTTTATATACCTTATTTAAATCAGTGCAATTTTTATAAGCAACTGCTTTTGTAGCTGCTTCTGCTTCTATTGCCGAAAGTGAGAAACCGCCTATTAAAACAGCTCCCATTAATAATCCTGAAATATACTTTTTCACTGAATAACCCTCCACAAACAGTATTTTCCAGTATTTTAACATATAAAAAAGCGAATTCACAAGGGAGGTAGTGAATTCGCTTTAGATTAACCCATAATATTATAACCGCTATCGATATAAATCGTTTCGCCTGTCACACCGCGGGATAGGTGGCTTAACATCACAATTGTCATGTCAGCTACTTCTTCCTGATTTGTGTTGCGTTTTAGCGGAGAAGTTTCTTCGATTTTGTGCAGGATCTGATTGAAGCTAGGAACACCTTTTGCTGCCAATGTACGGATTGCTCCGGCAGAAATCGCATTAACACGAATATTATCCGCACCGACATCGGCTGCCAAATAGCGCATTGAAGCTTCCAGTGCTGCTTTCGCAACGCCCATTACATTGTAGCCGTCAAGAACACGCTGTGCACCTAAATAAGACATCGTTACGATAGAACCGCCTTCTGTCATATAAGGTTTTGCAGCTTTTGTTACAGCGATCAGCGAATAGGCACTCGTATCTTGTGCAAAGGCATAGCCATCGCGTGTTGTTTCGACGAATCGGTTGTGCAGATCTTCGGCATGTGCGAAGGCAACAGAGTGGATAATTCCATGAATTACTTTAAATTGCTCACCGATTTGATTGAATGCTTTTTCAATACTTTCGTCGCTGTTTACGTCACATTCTATCACTGTTGCATTGTGCTCTTCGTAATTTGTTAATAGTTTTTCGATTTTTCCTTTTGAACGTTCTTTACGATATGTGAAAATTACATTTGCTCCGACATCAAATAGTCGTTTCGCGATGCCCCAAGCAATACTGCGCTCATTGGCAACACCCATTACGACAATATTTTTCCCTTTTAATTGCAATAAATCCATAACGACACCCCTAAAATGATTAGTTAATATTAGTACCTACTACTAATATTAACTATAACATCTCGATTATAGATTCGCAATGAGAAAAAAGAGCAAAATAAAAAACGACCCTTGAAAGGAATCGTTTCGTATGTTTGTATACTATTCGAATTTTAATGAGTCGCCGTCAAATGTTTCATCTGCAACTTTAATTGAGTCAGTTGGACAGCCTTCAAATGCATCTTGCATATCTTCTAGTAGATCTTCTGGAACTTCAGCAGTACCCATGTTATCATCTAAAATAACGAAAGCGATTCCTTCATCATCATAATCATAAATATCCGGTGCAGCAGCGCCACAAGCGCCACATGCGATACAAGTATCTTTATCTACGATAGTATATTTTGGCATTGTTACCTCTCCTTTATCCGTTCGTTTCCATAAAGCTCTTACTTATTCTAATGGTGTTTTCGGCACTTTTCAACCTAATACTACGAAAATGAGGGATTTGATATGCTAGTCCAACAAATTCTTTTAAAAATTTTACATACTTTTCAACAGGAACGCACTGTTTCCGCAGCCTATCATTTATTGAAAGGGAAGCGGTCAGGACAGACAATTCATGATGTAGGACTCTTTAATTTATATTCCTATTTTGGTCTGCTCCCAAAACTAGCTCGTCATAAATTTGATGAGCAAATTGATCTCATGTTTGCCAAGAGTATTATTATAATAGAGGAAAACGGTTTTTATACAATGACGGACAAAGGAAAACAGCTTGCTTCACAACCTTTGCCTCTTTCTTTTGATGGCTGGCATTACCGTGGCAATGAACATATGTTTTTCGGCAGGCTTTCGCTTATTATTCAAAGTCTGTCACATCAGCTCCATCATAAAAAAGCATTTATACCGATAGAAAGAAATGAACAGACACAGCAATGGGTACGTCAATTTTTAGTGCGTCACCATTATCAGAACGGCTTGCTGCAACAAGCAATTTACACAGAAATGACGGCAAGCTTATCCGAAATTGCAATTGAAGAAAACATGAAAGATATACTCATGTATCGATTAACCGGCTATAATGAACCGGGATTTACTTGGCAGCAACTTGCATTTGGCTATAATATGCAGGAAATGGATGTTCAACTGCACTACATAAGCGCATTGCATACTTGGTTGAACGAATTGTACCGTGAAAAAACACAATACCCGATATTAAATGAAATTATGCAAAATATACGTGTAGAAGTAGTGTTGACTGCTTCGACAAACTCAACCGCCCAGTTATATAGAGCGGGGAGAACATTGGAAGAAATCAGTCATATTCGTCGATTGAAAATGAGTACGATTGAAGATCATATTGTCGAACTTGCAATGAATGAACCGAACTTTTCGATTGAGCCATTTGTAACAAGTGAAGAACAGAAACAAATTCTGGCTGCAGTTGAAGGTTATGACACGAAACGATTAAAAACGTTGAAGGAACTACTGCCGCAGCTAAGCTATTTCCAACTTCGGCTAACGCTGGCGAAAGGAGCGACACCAACATGAATTTACAAAGTGCCTTAAAGCGATATTTCGGCTATGATGCATTCCGTCCAGGACAAGAAGAGATCATTAACAATATTATTGCTGGTAAAGATGTTGTTGCCATTTTACCAACCGGGATGGGGAAATCCCTTTGTTACCAGCTGCCGGGCTATTTATTTCAAAAACCGGTCCTTATTGTGTCGCCGCTTTTATCGCTCATGCAAGACCAGGTCGATCAGTTAAAGCAAATGGGGGAAAAGCGGGTTGTGGCATTGAATTCCTTTTTAACTCCAGACCAGAAAAGGTATGCCCTACACTATTTGGAAGAATACCGATTTATTTTCGTATCTCCTGAAATGCTGTTGCAGCCTCAAGTAAAGGCGAGAATCCAAGGAATGGAACTTTCATTAATTGTTGCGGATGAAGCACATTGCATTTCACAGTGGGGATTTGATTTTCGTCCGGACTATTTACGGATTGGCGAAATATTATCGGAATCGAAGCGTCCGCCAATCCTTGCGTTATCAGCGACAGCAACAGATACGGTTTTGGCAGATATCCAGTCTTATTTAAAAATGAATTCACCTTTTCACTATATGCATGATGTAAACAGGGAAAATATTCATCTAGTAAAAAAACTGTTCTCAGAGCGTGAGGAAAAGATGGAATGGATTATTGAACATGTTAAAAATACAGCCGGCCCGGGCATAATTTATACACAATCCCGGTCAAAAGCAGAGGCGATCAGTTTACAGCTTCTACAGCAAAATATTTCGGCGGCTGCTTATCATGCCGGGAAGGAAGCGCAGGACCGTCAGTTTATACAGCAGCAATTTTTAGCGGGTCAGCTTGAATGGATTGTTGCGACAAATGCATTTGGTATGGGTGTCCATAAAGAGAACGTCCGTCAAGTCATTCATGAAACAATGCCTGCAACGTTGTCGAATTATATGCAGGAAATTGGGCGGGCAGGTCGCGATGGCAAGAAAGCTGTAGCCTTTTTGTTATATTGTGATGGTGATGAGCAATTTGCAAAGTTTATCGCTTCAGAAGATTTGCCTAAAAATATACATGTTGACCGATTCGCAGAAGTGATAGCAGCCGGGGAGCAGCCGCAGTCATTACTTGCAAACGGAGAAATGTCAGAAGTGGTTTTCCGTGTTTTAAGTTATTGGCTGGCACGTGAATCAGCCGAGGAAGTAAAGAGCCGGATGCTGAATTTACAGATTAAGAAATTTGAAGAAGTCCGACTTGTATTAAAGCTTATTGAACATTCGGATTGTATGCGAAAGCAAGTAGTTCAGTACTTTGGTCAGCAATTAACAGAGCAGCAGGAAAATTGTTGTTCCAACTGTGGGATCGACCTGTCTCAACTTGTTGAAGAGAGAGATATTTCAAAAACTATGATTAAAATGACAAATTGGCAACACCGTCTCAAGAAAATATTGTTAATAAACTCTTAATCTACTATCGAACCGTTTACTTTTATGTAGAAATTGGTCATAATAAAGTTATAATTTTTAGTAGTTGGAGGGGTGCAGGCCATGACAAAAGAAGATTACCGGGAGAAGGTAGAGGAGCATCGTCAAGAGATTGACCTACATAACGAGTCAGGTACAAAAATGTCACGTGTTAGCCGACATCGAAAGAAAAACGGAAAAAAACAAACAAACCCGATTATGACGGTTTTAACAGTTGTCTTAATTTTTATTCCATTAGTTATTTTAGCTTATGTGTGGTTGATCTATGAACCGAATACATCTGCAAGTGAAAACGTAAATGCGGATAAGAAGGACGACTTAGTAGTGGAGATTCAAAAACAGGATCCGAAAACACAGCCATCTGCTACTAACGATGACGAAGAAAAAGAAGAAACAAATGATGACAATACGGCCGAAGTGGATGAGGCTAAAGCTAAAGCGGAAAAAGCTGCTGAAGAAGCGAAAAAGGCGGAAGCAAAAATCGCAAAAGAAAAAGCGGAAAAAGAAGCAGCGGAAATAAAAAAGGCGGAACAAGCACAGAAGGCAGCGGCGGCTAAAGCGAAAGAGCAGGAAGCGAAGAAAAAAGCTGCTCAAGCACAGCAAAAAACGCATACTGTACAATCGACTGACAATTTATACCGCATTGCATTAAAGTACTACGGTAATGGTGGTCCTGAATATGTTAATAAAATAAAAGCTGCCAACAATTTATCATCCGACAGTATTGCGACAGGGCAAGTTTTAGTAATTGTTCCATAATTTTTTCTATCCTGTATAACGACTAGTAAAAAGACGAACCGTTCCGGCTCTCGTCTTTTTCTTTATGAAAGAAATTTATTATTTTAGAAAACTTAATAACACTACGTTAAATTAATGGTTAATAAAACATTAAATCAGGCTATTGTATAATTAGTCTTTTTTGAATTGGAGGACCGTGTATGGTCATAATAAGTATTATCGGAATCGCCTGTATTTCAGTGCTTCTCTATATGTATAAGGAAGCGCATGAAAATAATATCCGGTCACATGAAGTGAAAGCAAATGGCGATAGTGAAACAATCCATCTATTTTTTATATCGGATACGCATGCGCGCAAAATTAATGAGGCGATGATTGATTCGATTGATCAAAATATACAAGCTGTCCTCATAGGGGGAGATTTTGTTGATCGTCGGACTTCTGAAGACACAGTGCTTCATAATATACGTATGCTTAAAAAACTTGGCCCTACCTATTTTATATGGGGGAATAATGATGTCGAATTCGGTGAACAAAAGCTGCGTCAACTACTGAAAGACCATCAAATCCATATTATAGAGAATGGGTCAATCAAGCTCGAAAGCAAAAATGATATGTCAGTCAGCGCGGTTTCATATCGTCCAGGGGAGCAGAACATCCAGCGTGCAATCGAGCAATGCGAAGAAAAGAACACCGTTTTCATTGCACATAATCCGGAGTTGTTCGGCAAAGTACATAAGCAGTTTCAGCCACTGCTCAGTATTGGGGCACATTTACATGGCGGGCAAATCCGCCTTGGGAAATTTGGACTGCAGCCGCACGGATATTTTAAAAAAATCAAAAACCGGTATGAACTTGTCAGTAACGGGTATGGTACGACTCTTGTCCCGTTGCGCCTCTGCGCTAAGCCGGAAAGTCATTTTATTACAATTAAATTTGAACAAGATGAATTGAAATGAGTAAATAATGTTTTACAGGAATTGGAATAAGGAGATGTTAGTATGCAAAAGGTAGAAGCAATCATTGTTGGTGGAGGTCCTTGTGGATTAGCTGCAGCGATTGAACTACAAAATCTCGGATTGTCGCCAATCATTATCGAAAAAGGTAATATTGTCAATGCGATTTACAATTACCCGACACATCAGACTTTTTTTAGTACGAGTGAAAAGTTGGCTATCGGTGATGTGCCGTTTATTATTGAGCAGCGAAAACCGAAACGCAATCAGGCGCTCGTCTATTATCGTGAAGTGGTGAAGGCGAAAAAACTTCACGTAAATCGTTTTGAAACAGTGGAAAGTGTTAAAAAGACGGACGGTTTATTTCATGTACAGACAGATAAAGACAGCTATGAAACACCGTATGTAGTTATTGCAACTGGCTATTACGATCATCCGAACTATTTGAAGATACCGGGGGAAAGCTTACCGAAAGTCCATCATTATTTTAAAGAAGGACACCCGTTCTTCGATTTAAATGTACTTGTAATCGGCGGTAAAAACTCTGCAATTGATGCAGCATTGGAGCTCAATAAAGCAGGCGCACATGTGACAGTCATCTATCGGGGCAATGATTATTCCCCGAGCATTAAGCCATGGGTATTACCGGAATTTTTAGGGCTTGTCCGAGAAGGTGAAATTACAATGCACTTTAATACAGAAGTAAAAGAAATTAAAGAAAACGAAGTCATTGTGGAAATCGAGGGCAAACAAGAAACAATTGCCAATGATGTCGTATTTGCAATGACCGGTTATCACCCTGATCATCGCTTCATCCGTGAAATGGGCGTAGAGATTGATGAACAAACAGGAAGACCGACATTTAATCCTGAAACAATGGAAACAAATGTAGAAAATTTATTTATTGCCGGTGTCATTGCAGCAGGAAATAATGCAAATGAGATCTTTATTGAAAACGGCCGCTTTCATGGGAACATGATTGCTCAGAAAATTGCTCGTCAAACTACATAAGGGGTGAATGTTGTGAAGAAAAAAGTAGTGCTGATTACGACAGGTGGAACGATTGCGAGTACACGCAATAAGAAAAACAAACTGGAGTCCGGCAAGCTGGATGGGCAAGCCATTTTATCGATGTGCCAGCTTGAAAATGAGATGGATATTGAATTGATTGATTTATATCAGATTCCATCGATGCATATGACATTCGAAAATTTAAATCTATTGAATCAAACGGTCAAAAATGTATTTAAAGATCAAACGGTAAGCGGAATTGTCATTACACATGGTACGGACAGTTTAGAGGAGACGGCCTACTTTTTAGAGCTGACAATTCATGACGAACGTCCGGTTATTGTAACAGGTTCCCAAAAGTCACCTGGCGATATTGGTACAGATGTTTATTCCAATCTGCGCAATTCCTTATTGGTTGCTTCGAATGAAGAGGCAAAAAATATAGGGGTGTGCGTTGTCTTTAATGAAAAAATCATTCATTCCAAATACGTAAAAAAAATGCATTCTTCAAGCATTAACGGCTTTGGTTCAATCGGCTATGGGATGCTTGGCTTTATCGATAATGACGAGGTCATCATTTATCAGAAGCCAACCCATAAAGAAGTATACGAAACAAAAGAAAGCTATCCTGCTGTTGAAATAGTATTTGCCTATTTAGGAGCAAGTTCTATTATTTTGGATGCCCTCTATGAAGCAAATGTTGAAGGTGTGGTGCTAGTCGGTGCCGGCCGAGGACAAGTTGCTCCGAAAATGATGGATGCGATCGAAAAGCTTTGTCAAAAAGGAACGAAAGTTGTACTAACAACATCGACTGAAGAGGGACGTGTTTTCCCAACATACGATTATTACAGTAGTGCGAATTACTTGAAAGATACCGGTGTCATTATGGGCGGAGACTTTGATCCAAAGAAAGCGCGTCTAAAGCTCCTGTTGATGATTGCTAACGGTAATACGGATTTTGATACATTTATGCATTAATCATAAAAACTCGGCAGGAAATTAGCCGAGTTTTTATATTTTCTAGACAAATATTGGGTATGCTACACTGTTGTGAAAAAAATAGTGCTATACTAATTAGGAGTCAAGAATCGAAAGGAGCCGGCATGATGTTTATACTTTTATCAGCAGCGATTGCGCCGGGTTTAGCCCTTTTAAGCTACTTTTATTTACGCAATGAGATGGATACCGAACCACGGCGTACACTAATGCATTCATTCATATATGGTGGGGTTATTACATTCCCCGTTTTATTTATACAGTTCGTAATAAAAGAAGAACAGACATTTTCGAATCCTTTCTTTATCAATGCTGTTTTTACCAGTTCGATAGAAGAATTCGTGAAATGGCTCATTATTTTAGCGGTAATTTTACGTCATATTGAGTTTGATGATCCGTATGATGGTATTTTGTATGGTGCAGCTGTTTCATTAGGATTTGCTACTGTGGAAAACGTCCTCTATCTATTATCTTTCGGAATTGATCAAGCTTTTATGCGTGCGTTATTGCCGGTATCAAGTCATGCACTGTTCGGTGTAGTAATGGGTTACTATTACGGTAAAGGGAAGTTTTCAAGTAACGAAATACAGAAGAAATATATCGCGCTTGCACTCTTAGCCCCTGTAGGACTTCATATTATGTATAATTCAATTTTAATGTTAGAAGAATACTTTATGTATGTGATGCTGCCGTTTATGTTGTTTTTATGGACGTTTGCATTGCGCAAAGTAAAGCAGGCACACGAACATCTAATTGAGCACTTATCCCGCAGCAATCATTTATAAAAGGTTTGTTACAAATATTTTTGTAGCAAACCTTTTTCTATGTAAAAAACGGATTAGCAAACTCAAAATAAGTGATGAGAATATTCTCTATAGACATAAAAAAGCAACTTTACAATGTATAAACTTTTCAATTTTCTCCATCCTACTGAAAAAGGAGTGGAAATGTCAGTGAAAAAAATCGTCTTGTTCGTATTCATTATATCAAGTAGTTTTGTAAGTCATACATTTGCATTTTCAGGTCAGGATGTGCAACGGGGTGCATTTGGTGACGATGTAATTGAGTTACAGGCACGACTTCAATACTTAAGTTACTATAATGGAAAAATTGACGGAAAATTTGGTTATGGAACGTATTGGGCGCTTCGTAATTTCCAGGAGCAGTACGGGCTACCTGTAGACGGAATTGCCGGAAGAGCGACGAAGGAAAAGCTCGAGAATAATTCGGATTTTGATAAAGTATGGGTTCATAAACAAATCAATGCAGGGAACAGTTTTACGTATTATGGCGGAATAGCGTTGGAAAATCAGGTGAAAAAAGGCGGGAATGGCGGTAAAAGTGCAAATGATACAACCTCCATGCAGCTTCCGCCAGGCTACACAGATCAGGACTTGCAAATTTTAGCGAATGCAGTATACGGGGAAGCACGAGGCGAGCCGTATGAAGGACAAGTTGCAGTTGCAGCCGTAATTTTGAATCGTCTGGAATCACCGGAATTTCCGGATACGATTTCGGAAATTATTTTTCAACCGTTAGCTTTCACAGCAGTTGCGGACGGCCAGATTTGGCTTACACCAAATGAACGTGCCAAACAGGCTGTATTGGATGCAATTAACGGCTGGGACCCATCCGAGAATGCTTTGTATTATTTTAATCCTGTTACAGCGACAAGTGATTGGATTTGGTCTAGACCTCAAATCAAACAAATTGGTGAGCATATTTTCTGCTTATAGGCGGGGGTAAAACATGAAAAAATTTGCATATTTATTAGGTTTATTTGTCGTCATATTAGCCTTTGTTTCCTTTGATCTATTTACACAAAATAAGGATTTGGAGCGAGCTGTTTATGCTACCCAATCAAGGGACCTTTCGGCAGCCACTGAAAAATTATCGGTATTGCATACAACGGTAGAACAATCTTTACTCTTTCAGGATGAAAAAGCTCTAAATAATGAGTTGGATTCCATATGGCGGATGAGCAGTGATTTAAGAAAAACTGTCGCCAACTTACCGATCCAGGCAGAAGTACAAAATGAATGGATGCGTTATTTAGGAAGAATTGGTGATAATGCAAAACAAGCGGCCGCTACAGGAGACTACGAAAATTGGCGCAACAAAATGGGAACGGTAGCTTCCAATTTACATGCATTCGCAGAGGAATGGAATATTGCCACTGTTGCATTTTATGAAAATGATGGAAATTTAAAAAAATGGTCAACGAATCATACGACCAATCTTAAAGATTCGCCATTTATGAACGTATCGAAACAATTAAAAACATATAATGAAACCGATTTTCCATTAACGGCGAGTGAATCGGACTATGAGAAAAAGCGGGAATTACAGCATTTAAAAGATAAAAAAATTACGAAAAACGAAGCTATTCAAAAATTCAAAAACTTTTTCCCGAATATCGATGATTCGATTGTAACGGTTACGAAAAGCAGTGATGATGCACCATATCCGTTCTATCATATTCAATTTATCCACGGTTCAAAAATCGGTTATGCTGACATAACAGAAAATGGCGGTCACCTTCTTTCGTTCCTGCTAGAACGGCCGGTTAAAAAGGATGCACGTTCACATGAGGAGATTTTGAACACTGCAAAAAGCTTTATGAATAAAGTGGGATACACTGATGTGAAGCTTTCAGAGTCACGAGAAAATCACGAAGCATGGCATCTCGTGTTTACGCGAGTGTATGGAGATGATGAAGCATTAATTTACCCGGATAGTATTCAAGTGAAAATTGCGAAAGATAACGCTGAGATTTTAGGTGTCAACGCAATGGAATATATTCAGGAAGAGAAAATTAAAGAGCAAAGCGAAGTACAGATAGATTGGGATAAATTTTTTGCAGATCATGTAGGTGTTGAACAAGTGCAAAAAATTTATACAGGCAATGGAAATCTGGAACTTCGTAAATGTTATGAAGTCATTGCAAGGCTCGACAATAAGACACAGGATACGTATCGTGTTGTAATTGATGCGGAAACACATGAAGTAATTAAAAATGAAAAAGTGTTTTAGTTGCATGTATCTGGTGCAAGGTCCAGTAAAGTTAATTGTAAAAATATAGCTATATTTACATTCCCATGAGATAATAAAGTATCAATAATTTCTTATGGGGAGAGGCAAATGGAACTTAAAATTGGAACGCAACTAACGCTGGAGCCAACCTATACGGAAAGGGCCGAAAAATTTAAATGTCGAGTTGTCGATCGACAAGACAATATGATTTTTATCGATTATCCAATTAATACGGCAACTAAAAAAATCGCTTTTTTAATAGATGGTGCACAATTCCGAGCAACATTCAGTACCGAAAAAAAAGAAAGTTACTGCTTTAATACAGAAGTTTTAGGACGTAAAGGCGGCAATGTTCAGATGATTCTGCTTGCGTGTCCACCTGCTGAAGAATTTATTAAAATCCAGCGACGCGAATATGTTCGTGTGGAAACACCTGTAGATATTGCGATAGAACATGACGGACAGAAATTTCAGTTTGCGGCCGAAGACATTAGCGCAGGGGGAACATTAATTCATATTAAGTCACCTGTTAATTTTACTGAGGGCGATACAGTTAAAGCTTTCGTCGTCCTGCCATTTGTAAATGGTGAAATTCGCTATGTCGAAACAGATGCGAGAGTCGTGAACACGTTCGAACGTAATGAAATGACGATGGCATCATTGAATTTCACGGATACGGATGATTATGATAAGCAGCAGATTGTCCGATTCTGCTTCGAACGACAAGTAATGATCCGCAAAAAAGAAATGAATGAATTATAAGCGGGATTGGCTAGAACTTTGAATTGAAAGAACACTTAAATAGAAAACGGATATTTTGTAAAATTGATTGGAATGAAGGGCGACTCCAGCGGGAATTGCGTGATGCCTGAGACTAGGAACAAAAGCTAAGAACGCCACTTCCTGTGGCAACGCTTTTGTGACCAACATCCTGTTGGCCTCACGCCAGCGCAAAGCGTCCCGGAATGGAAATTAATTTTTACGCACAGCAAAAAAATGCCATTTTTCTCCGGAGAAAAATGGCATTTTTGCATTATGTGCCAGCCTGTTTTAAATAAGTAAAACGAATGTGATGGGAGACGGTCCAGATTGTATGGAGGGGCAGCTTTTTTTCAAAAAAATATAGCGTAAAGAAGGTAAAAATTTTTTCGGTTATGATACAATAGCAACGGAAAGTAGGGAGTTAATTATGATGAAAAAAATTCAAATTGCAATTGATGGTCCTGCAGGTGCGGGGAAAAGTACCATTGCAAAAATTGTAGCCGAAGCACTTCGATTTACATATATCGACACAGGTGCAATGTATCGGGCAGTGACGTATAAAGCGATGAAAGAAAACATACAATTACATGACGCAGAAGCAATTGAAAAAATGCTGCAAGAAACGGCGATTACATTGAAACCGTCGGAGCAGGGACAACTCGTTTTTGTGGATGGACAAGATGTGTCACAGGCTATACGTTCAAATGAAGTTACGGCAAATGTTTCAGAAGTTGCGGCGCATGCAAATATTCGTGAAATTCTCGTAGCGATGCAGCAAAAGCTGGCTGCGGACGGCGGAGTTGTCATGGATGGACGTGATATTGCAACACATGTATTAAAAGATGCAGAGCTTAAAATTTACATGTCTGCCACAGTCGAAGAACGTGCACATCGACGCTTCCTGGATAATGAACGCCGCGGTATTCCTTCAACAATCGAATCCTTACAGAAGGAAATTGCACTGCGGGACAAGCTTGATAGTGAACGTGAAGCTTCACCGCTCATCCAAGCAGAAGATGCTTTATTTTTAGATACGACGCATTTATCAATTGATGAAGCAGCGCAGGAAATTTTGAAATTAGCGCAGCAAAAGATGCAGTAAACGCTAGTGCAAAATGAAGCTAACGTACGAAATTTCTGAAAATAAAGGGTTATTTTTTGTCTTTGTAGAAATTATCGAATAAAATAAAAGTGGAATACGCGAAGGAGGGCTACATATGTCTGAGGAAATGAATTTAGGGTCAAACCAAAAATTTCAAGAAGGAGATATTGTGAAAGGTGTTGCTGAACAGGTTGAAGAGAAGTCAGTAACGGTTTCGATCGAGGGGGCACCTTTCGACGGGATTATACCTATTAGCGAACTTTCAAGCTTACACATTGAAAAAGCTTCTGATATAGTTTCAGTTGGCGATCAGCTAGAGCTTATGATTACGAAAGTTGAAGAAGAGAATTTTGTATTATCAAAACGCAAAGTAGATGCACTACACGCGTGGGATGAATTAAAAGCAAAATTCGAATCTGGTGAAGTATTCGAAGCAGAAGTAAAAGATGTTGTGAAAGGCGGACTTGTCGTCGATTTAGGCGTGCGCGGTTTCGTTCCGGCTTCACTCGTTGAAGATTATTTTGTTGAAGATTTTGAGGATTACAAAGGCAAAACATTACGTTTAAAAATTACAGAGTTAGATAAAGAAAAAGGCCGACTTATTTTATCTCATCGTGCAGTACTAGATGAAGAAAAAGCGTCGAAAAAGCAACAAGTGATTCAAAACATCCATCAGGGTGATATGCTGGAAGGTACTGTTCAGCGCTTGGCGAAATTCGGTGCGTTCATTGATTTGGGCGGCATCGATGGATTAGTCCACATTTCACAAGTAGCGCATGAACATGTTGAAGATATTTCAACGGTATTACAGGAAGGACAATCTGTCACTGTAAAAGTACTTTCAGTCGATATTCCGAATGAGCGTGTTTCATTATCAATCAAAGATACGCTGCCTGGTCCGTGGACAGACATTGAAGAAAAGGCTTCTAAAGGCGCAATCTTAACGGGTACTGTAAAACGTCTTGTTACATTCGGTGCGTTTGTAGAAGTATTCCCTGGTGTAGAAGGTCTTGTCCATATTTCTCAAATTTCCCACAAGCATATTACGACACCACATGAAGTCTTAAAAGACGGCCAAGAGGTGGAAGTAAAAGTACTTGAGGTAAATGAAGCGGAAAAACGCCTTGCACTAAGCATTAAAGCATTGCAGGAAGATTCAGCGAGCGACGAGGACTTCGATTACGAGCTGCCTGAAGAAACTAAAGGCTTCTCATTCAGCGATGTTATCGGTGATCAGCTAAAAGGATTTAAAAAATAATAACACGAAAACCGCCAATGTAAGCATTGCTTATATGGGCGGTTTTTTTGCTTTTCGGGAAGTTGTTGTCTTCGGGGTGTGTGACTTTATTAGGACAATTTTGTAGTTTACTAGAAAAAGATAGTTAGATTTTAGAAGAACTGTAATCAATATTTGAACAAATGGCATTCATTTTAGCACTTTTGGGAACTATATTAGAAAACCGCATACTTATTAGAACAAATAAAATTATATTAGATAATCTCTAACTATTATAGAAAATCACACCGTGCGAAAAGTTTGACGATAAATCGAAATCGATTTTGAATGTTGCGAAAAAATGATATAATAGTCAAATTCGTGTATAATACGGAAAGACAAGAGTTTGGAAGGATGAAGTACAGATGACAAAACCAGTAATCGCCATCGTAGGACGTCCGAACGTAGGTAAATCGACAATTTTTAACCGAATTGTTGGAGAACGTGTATCGATCGTGGAAGATATCCCAGGTGTAACACGTGACCGTATTTATAGTTCGGCTGATTGGCTAGCACATGAATTTAATATTATCGACACTGGTGGTATTGAAATTGGAGACGAGCCGTTTTTAGAGCAAATTCGTCAGCAAGCGGAAATCGCTATTGATGAGGCGGACGTTATTATTTTTATGACTAATGGACGTGAAGGTGTTACAGCTGCAGATGAACAAGTAGCAAGAATTTTATATAAAACTAAAAAACCGGTTGTCTTGGCAATTAATAAAATCGATAACCCGGATATGCGTCATATGATTTATGACTTCTATTCATTGGGCTTCGGTGAGCCTTGGCCGATTTCAGGTTCACACGGTTTAGGTTTAGGGGATTTATTGGATGAATGTGCCAAACATTTCCCGCAGCCGGATGAAGAACAATATGATGATGATACAATTAAATTCTCTTTAATTGGACGCCCGAATGTTGGGAAATCATCTCTTGTGAATGCCTTTTTAGGTCAGGATCGAGTTATTGTAAGTGAAATTCAAGGAACGACTCGTGATGCAATTGACTCTCCGTACTCATATGATGGACAAGATTATGTCATCATTGATACTGCAGGAATGCGTAAAAAAGGGAAAGTCTATGAATCAACAGAAAAGTATTCGGTACTTCGTGCACTGCGCGCAATCGAACGTTCAGATGTTGTTTTAGTTGTTCTGAATGCTGATGAAGGTATCCAGGAACAGGATAAAAAAATCGCTGGCTATGCACATGAAGCTGGTAAAGCAGTCATTATTGTTGTAAACAAATGGGATGCGATTGAAAAAGACGAGAAAACGATGAATCTCTTTACAGAGCAAATTCGTGAGCATTTCCTGTTTTTAGATTACGCACCGATCATTTTCGTTTCAGCAAAAACGAAACAGCGTGTCCACAATATTTTACCGATCATCAAGCGTGTGAGTGAAAACCATGCAATGCGTATTCAATCATCAATTTTAAATGAAGTAATTGAAGATTCGATCGCACGTAATCCGGCACCAACAGATAAAGGCAAGCGTTTACGTATTTACTATGCAACACAAGTAGCGATTAAACCGCCTACATTTGTTGTATTCGTAAATGAACCGGAAATGATGCATTTCTCATACGAGCGCTTTTTAGAAAACCGTATTCGAGAGACTTTCGACTTTGAAGGAACTCCAATACGCCTAATTACACGTGCTCGTGACTAAATCAATAAAAAGAACGCTAGTTTATGAAAATGAACTAGCGTTTTTGTTCATAATAGGGTTTGACTTGAAGGATAAATTTTCAACTGACTTTAAGTGAAATTGGGGGTTATTTAATGGAAAATGTAGTAGTTTTAGGAGCAGGTTCCTGGGGAACGGCACTGGCCATTGTTTTAGCTGAAAATGGTCATAATACGTTAATTTGGTCGCATCGCGAAGATCAGGCAGCTGAAATTAATGAACAGCATACAAATAAAAAATATTTGCCGAATACGATTTTGCCAAGTAACTTAAAGGCGACTTCAAATTTAGAAGAGGCTGCAAAACACGGTTCTACTATTGTAATGGCAGTACCGACAAAAGGGATTCGGGAAGTTTGCGGTAAGATTTCGGGCTACTTAACTGAGAAAGCATTATTTGTCCATGTTTCTAAAGGAATTGAACCGGATACATTAATGCGTATTTCAGAGCTGATGAAGGAAAGCCTTGCTGACAATGCAGTAAGTGATATCGTAGTTTTATCAGGTCCTTCGCACGCGGAAGAGGTCGTTTTAAAACATCCGACAACCGTAACGGCTGCTTGCGAAAATTTAGAAGCTGCGGAAAAAGTGCAGGATTTATTTATGAATCAGTACTTGCGTGTCTACACGAATGATGATGTAATTGGCGTTGAAATTGGCGGTGCACTTAAAAACGTCATCGCGCTGGCTGCAGGGATGACGGATGGTCTGGATTTCGGTGATAACGCAAAGGCTGCCTTGATAACACGTGGTCTAGCTGAAATTACGCGGCTCGGTGTAAAAATGGGCGGGAATCCATTTACGTTTGCCGGACTGACAGGTATGGGTGATTTAATCGTTACATGTACGAGTGTCCATTCCCGAAACTGGCGCGCAGGCAATATGCTCGGTAAAGGAATGAAGCTTGAACAAGTATTGGATGAGATGGGAATGGTTGTCGAAGGTGTACGTACGACAAAGGCTACATACCAGCTCTCAAAAAAATACGATGTTTCGATGCCGATAACATCAGCCTTATATGATGTGCTGTTTAATAATATGGAACCGAGAGCATTAGTCGAATCATTAATGTTGCGTACGAAAAAAAGTGAAATTGATGAGATGAGCTGAACTAGTATATTTTGCGGGATTTCCAATTAATTTAATAATTTGTCACAAATAAGGAGGGATACTTGTATGCCTCCTGTTTTTTTTTACCTGAAAAGGCTATAATTATTAGCGGTATCAACAATAAATAGAAAGGCGGTTTTAATAGTGCAACTTACTTTGCAGCTCATGCATCCACTATCAAATTTACTCTTAAATTCTGCACGTGGCCCATTAGCGAGCATGCATGCGTTAGATGTTATGTGGATTTCTTTTTATTCGATTGGTTTACTGTTAGTATCAATTCTCATTATTACAGCAGTCCGTAAGTGGGTACATAATATGGTTTTGTCATTTTTATTGAAATTAGTAGCTTATGTCATGTTTTTTATCGGCACATTGTTAATGGTACTTGTCATACTTACATGGCCGAACTAATATAGGGGGAAATACATAATATGAAATCATCAAAATGGTTTGTTCTTTTATCGTTGGTCATTTTAGTGTTGACCGGCTGCGGCTCACCGACAAATTTTGACCAGTCCAGTTTAAGGCCGGATGTCGATATGCTTGCCGGCGTACAGCGTGCGGTCAATGAATATCGCGAAGATACAGGGGTTCTTCCGATTAAAACACGTGACCAGGATACAGATATCTTCATTAAATACTTAATCGATTTTGAAAAGCTTATCCCAAAATATATCGTCTCACCGCCGGCAAATTCCTATGAGAAGGGCGGTATTTTCCAATATATCATTTGGGATCCGGAAGAAAATCCAACTGTAAAGCTCGTCGATTTACGAACACCGGAACGTATTCGTGAGATTAATATCCGTTTCAAAGGAACAACATATCCACAATTCAAAGATAAAATAGTGGAGCACGTCTACACGGTTAATTTTGAGAATATTGGCTATAAGGAAGATATAACTGTACAAAGTCCTTATTCGAACAATCAGCTCCCGATTGTCGTATCTGCTGAAGGGGATTTATATGTCGATTATTCGATTGATTTATATAATTATATGAAAGACAATAATATTACAGCAGAACCGGGTGATGACATTCGCGAAATATTGGTGGAAAACTTTCCGGTTGTCCCTGCTTACTCATTGCCATATACGGTAGATGAGAACAATGAGCCTGTCATTATGTATGATCCAACCAAAAAAGAAAATTAAACTAAAAAAGGTGTGTAAAAAGTTAAATCTTTCTGCACACCTTTTTCATATTTAAAAATGTCAGTACATATAGTGTTTTGATAATGAATACTTCTAATTGGAGAAGATTACGGTATATAAAGGAGGCAATACAATTAGCGAGCATATTTTTCAGCAATTGGCAGAACGTACGAATGGTGATCTTTATATCGGCGTTGTAGGACCTGTTAGGGTAGGGAAATCCACGTTTGTTAAGAAGGTAATGGAAGGCGTGATTTTACCTAATATCGAAAATGCCGAGGACCGTATGCGGGCGATGGATGAACTTCCTCAAAGCTCACCTGGACCAACAATTATGACGGCTGAGCCAAAGTTTGTCCCAGCACAGGGAACTACGGTTGCCTTTGGGGAAAGTGCAATACCGTTTCGTGTTAGATTGGTAGATTGTGTAGGTTATGTAATTGATGGAGCAAAAGGCTATGAAGATGAGTCAGGACCGAAGTTTGTGCAAACACCTTGGCATAATGAAGCGATAGCGTTTCAGGAGGCTGCTAAAATCGGTACCGACAAAGTTATTCGGGACCATGCCAATATCGGAATTGTTGTAACAACAGACGGAACTGTAAATGGCATGTCGCGAGCAGCGGTAGAAAAAGCGGAGCAGCAAATTATTGAGCAGCTTACAGAGATCGGAAAGCCTTTTGTCATTGTGCTCAATAGTACGACACCGCATTCAGCTGAAACACTGCACTTACAAAATGCCCTGGCACAAAAATATGATGTTCCTGTTATTCCGACAGCCATTCAACATATGCAGTTGAATGACGTAATGCTCATTTTGCAAGAAGCATTATTTGAATTTAATGTGAATGAAATTCAAGTGGAAAAACCGGATTGGTTGGATGTTTTAGATGATACTCACCATTTAAATGAAACATTGGCATTTGCGACGGCGCAATTACAAGATGATGCAATGAAAATCCGTGATGTGGAAGCTGCAAGTCAACTGCTTCGCGAAATAGATTTTGTAGAAAGTTGCACCGTTGAAAATATTGATGCTGGACAGGGGATTGCGACATTACGTGTCAACATTCACAATGATTACTATAAGGAAACGTGTACCGAGTTTCTTGAAAAACCAGTCGATACAAAGAAAGAGTGGCTCCTATTTATTAAGGAAGCTTCAGAGGCAAAAGCAGCACAGCGAAGATTCCGCGATGCGATTGAACAAGCGAAGGAACACGGCTATGGTGTCACACTGCCTGCGATGGATGAATTTGATCCGAGCGAGCCGGAGCTGATCGAGCAAAATAATTTCTATGGTGTTCGTATGAAGGCGAAAGCCCCTTCTTATCACATTATCCGAATTGATATGGAAGCGGAATTCTCACCATTAATCGGATCTGAATTCCACAGTCAGCACTTGCTGAAAGACTTGCAGCATGCGTATGAATTTGACCGCCAGGCATTATGGCAAACGCAATTGTTTGGGACACCGCTTCATGAAGTACTGACGGAAAGTATCCGTTTCAAAATGAAAAGTGTTCCGACACATGCGAAAAATAGAATGCGCCTCATGCTGGAAAGATTAATAAACGAAGGCGAAAGAGGTTTAATCACGTTTATTATCTAACATACTAATTGAATA